>DASSYL010000372.1:0-14952 GCA_035703315.1 Candidatus Acidiferrum sp.
CGTCGAAAAATTCCGGCGATTGCGGGTATTCGAGCAGCAGAGGACGCATGAGCGGAATTCCGGTGCGCGTCATCTCTTCCACGCTAGTGTAGATGTAAGGCAGCAACCGGTAGCGTTCTTCGATGTAGCGCTTGCGAATGGCTTCGTGCTTCGCGCCGTGCACCCACGGCTCCTGGTCCAAGGTTCCTTTGGAGGTGTGATCGCGATAAATGGGATTGAACGCGCCAGCTTCGATCCAACGGGTGAGCAGGTTCGGCTCAGGCGAGCCGGCAAAGCCGCCAATGTCGTCGCCCACCAGGCCGTAGCCGGAAATGCCCATGCTCAGCAACATCGGCGTGCTCATGCCGAGGTGATTCCAGGTGCTGACGTTGTCGCCGGTCCATGTGGCGGCGTAGCGCTGCGTGCCCGCGTAAGCAGCCCGCGTCAGCACAAACGGCCGTTCATTCGGACGCAGCTTCAGCAAACCTTCACTGGTGGCGCGGACGTTTTCCATTCCAAACACGTTGTGAATGGCGAGATGTGGAAGCGCAGTGCCGTCGTCGAGGCGGTGACGCACATCGAGCGGCATGGTCTTGGTGATGGTTAAGAAAATTGCGGGCTCGTTCATGTCATTCCAGAAACCGGAGACGCCCATGTCCGTGAAGTTCTTATAAAGTCCACCCCACCATTCGCGCGCACGGGTGAGCGTAAAATCTGGGAATACGCTGTCGCCGGGCCACACAGGGCCGACATAAGTGGTCCCATCCGCGCGCTTGACGAACACATCCTCCTTCGCGCCGGTGTCGTACGGCGTGTAGCCGTGGTCCGCATCCTTTTTTATATGCAAATCGGTGATCAGTACGGTGTGGATTCCCTGATCCGTCAGATCGGTAATCATCTTTTCAAACGTAGGGAATTTATTGCGATCGACGGTAAACGGTGTATTCGCGTTTTGATAGTCGATGTCGAGATAGAGGGCGTCGACCGGAATTTTTTTGTCGCGAAAGGTCTTGGCTATTTCATAGACGCGTGATTCCGGCTCGTAGCTGTAACGTGACTGCTGAAAGCCCAGCGTCCACAGCGGCGGCAGTTTGGTGCGGCCGACCAAGGCTGTGAAGTCCTGCACGATCTTTTTCGGCGTCGGTCCGGAAAAGAAGTAATAGTTGATCTCGCCGCCCTCGGCTCCAAACGAATAAAAGTCGTGGCCCTCCTTGCCGAAATCGAAACCGCCGCGCCAGGTGTTGTCAAAAAAAATTCCGTAAGCGACTCCTTTGCGCAGGCCCATGAAGAACGGAATGGTCTTGTAAAGCGGATCTGTCGATTCCTGCCAACCGAAGGCGTCAGTGTTCCACATCGTGAACGCGCGGTTGCGGCGGTTCATCGGACCCGCTTTGTCACCCAAGCCGTAGTAGCCCTCTTCCTCCGGCATGCGCTTCCACACGCGTACCCGGCCGTCATTCCAGCCCATGGGCTGAGCGGAATCGTCGGCGACGAGCATCTCGCCGGTGTCTCGCAGAAAATCAATCAGCAATGGCGATTTACGAATGCGTACAATCACGTTGCCCGCAGCAATCCGCACGTCGTCTTTTGTCTCGTCGATTTTTACCGGCGGGGGTTGCGGCGATTCAATGACCGCCCACGAAAAATCCTTGGGGAAAGTACCGCTGGGCGCGACCCGCACGCGAATGACTCCTTCGCGAAACGCGGTGACCCGCACTCTCGCTTTGCCTGAGGTCAACTCCACTCCATCGGCCAACTTGTCGACTTTTTGCACGCTGCCAATGTGCTGCCAGCCCTGCGCCATGGAGGCCAGCGGTACCAGCAACACCGCCACAAAGGACAGCAACCATCGTCGGGAAAACACTTGCATAGGTTCCTCCGGAGATTCGGCTCGCGGGGCGGTCAGGCGGCGAGCCACTGTTCAAATAGCGCAGAAGCCCGTGCGCCTTCCACTCGGCGGCGGACGGCATCCATCACGCGGCAGCGCAGATCTTCGCGCCGGCCATAGAAGCCAAGCCAGTAAGGTAAATGGATTTCTCCGGGCAGGCGCTCGACTTGGAGTTGGACGGCGCGCACCTTGAAGAAGCCTTGTTGAAAGATCAGGCGAAGCACTTTTTCGCGCAGCAACTCCTCGGCGTTCAAGAGCGATAGTTTTGCCACCGGATGGTTGCGCGTCGAAACGGAGACTGTTTCAGCATCACCTGGCGGCGCGCCGAACTCGAATAGATCCAGTGAGCCATCCACCGCATCCAGTGCAAAGAAATGCGAGCGCGGCGCGCCACCCATTTGGTAGCCCACGCGATACAAGCCGAAGGGAATGTACGCGTCAGCGATACGCTGGAGCGGCCCGCTGCGCAATTTCCAGAGAAAGGACGACGGCCCTGGCGCGGTGAACGTGCGTATAGCTTCCTCGCGCGTGACGTTGGGCCGCAGACTTCGAATGGATTCCATTTCCATGCCGTTGTCAAACGCTCCTAGCGGAAGTAAATCCACAAGCCGATTACTGTGGCCAGCAACACGCAAGTGAATGCGACATTCATCCTATGTTCCGACCGCGTCTCCTTGGCCAGATGCGGACGAGCAACTTCCGCCGAGTCGATTTTGTCGTCGACAGTGGCGAAGGTAAGTCCCGCGAGCTTTTTGCGGTCAGGCGCCGGATACATTAGGCTGACCCCGATCAGCACCACGGTGCAGACGACGAACATGAAGATGGCGTAGTGGAGAAAGTTCATGTCCACCAGCCAGCGCACGAACCCCGATTGGTAGTGGCGCGTTTTGTCCAGCACTTCAAACACAAAACGGAGCGCACCGAGCACAAATCCCGTGAGCAACGAGCTGATCGCGCCTTGGCCGTTCACTCGCGTCCACAGAATCCCGAAGATGAAACATACGGCGATGGGCGGGCTGATGTACGCCTGCACGCTTTGCAGATAAATGTAAAGCTGTGCGCTGAGCAGGTGAATGAACGGCACCCACAACAAGCCGAGCAACACCATGCCGCCGGTGGCAATGCGGCCAAAGTTGACCAACTGCGCTTCAGACGCTTCAGGCCGCAGTTTTTTGTAAAAATCCAGCGTCACCAGCGTCGACGCGGAATTGAACACTGAACTCATCGCTCCCATCACCGCGGCGAGCAACGCCGCCATCACCAATCCGACCAGACCAACCGGCAGCAGATTCAAAACCAGCGTGGGATACGCAAAATCCGGCTTGGCCACTTCCGCCGGATACAGCGCGTAGGCAATGATCCCCGGCAGCACCAGCATGAACACCGGCAGGATTTTCAGGAAGCCCGCAAAGATCGTGCCGGCTTTGGCGTGGCCCTCGTCTCGCGCCGACAACACGCGCTGCACGATCACCTGGTCCGTACACCAATACCAGATGCCGAGAATAGGCGCGCCAAAGAAAATTCCCGTCCACGGAAATTGAGGATCAGTCACCGGCTTCATCATGTGGAAGTAGCTGTCCGGCACCATGGTGCGCAGATGTCCGATGCCGCCGACTTTGTCGAGGCCGATCAAGGTCAGCACCACCGCGCCGGTAATCAGGATCAGCGTTTGCACCGTGTCGGTGTAAATCACCGCGGCCAGTCCGCCGGCAATCGTGTAGATGCCGGTGGCGATCACCAGTACCACGGCCGTTTTCCACAACGACCAACCAGCAACGCGTTCCAAGACCACGCTGGCCGCGTAGAGCTGAACGGAAATTTTTGTGAAGATGTACGCGATGATTGAGATGCCGGCCAGATACACTGCGCATTTCCGGCTGAAACGCCGCTCGAGAAACTGCGGCATCGTAAAAACGTTGGACCGCAGGTAGAACGGCACGAACACCCAGCCGAGCAGCAGCAAGATCAGGCAGGCTAGCCATTCAAAGTGACCGACTGCTAGCCCTGAAGATGCTCCCGTTCCCGAGAGCCCAATAAAATGTTCCGTGGAAATGTTGGAGACAAATAGCGAAGCGCCGACGAAAAACCAGCCAATGTTGCGGCTCGCTAAAAAGTAATCTTCCGAAGTGCGTTCCTTACGTGAAAAATACAATCCGATACCGAACACGATGACGAAGTAGACCGCGATGATCGCGATATCGAGGGAGGCCAGCGCTCTATGCGCCGTCGTCGCTCCGCCCGCGGCCCCCGTCTGACCCATGAAAGCTGCAAAGAGCATTCATGCCTCCCTTTGGTACCGATGAAAGCAAGACCGCGCGCAAAGCACGCCAATACGGTGGCGAAGCGCCCCAGATTCGCTTCGCTTTCCGCTGCCTGCTCACCACAGGCTGGCCATCTTCGCGCGTTAACGCTACGGAAAAACGATCCTGCGGAGTGTATACCAGCCCACCGACCGGCTCAATCCGGAATCTTTCAAGCAAGCGTTTCGGTCCATCGAGACTAGCGCCAGTCGCGCCTGGAGATGTCCGTTTGCCCTCGCCGACGAAACCGGGTAGAACTAAGAGTGCTCTTCGGGGATGAACTCTATGCGCAAACTTATTTGGGCACTCTTGCTCGCAGGAACGGTGGCGATGGCCGGCGAAAAATCGATCTACGACTTCACCATGAACTCCATCGATGGCGAGGCCACTCCTCTTTCGAAATTTCAGGGCAAGGTCGTTTTGGTTGTAAATGTTGCCAGCCGCTGCGGGTTCACTCCGCAGTACGCAGCACTCGAAAAGGTCTACGAAAAATACAAGGACCGCAGCTTCGTCATCGTCGGTTTTCCTGCAAACAACTTTGGCGGCCAGGAACCCGGTACCAACCAGGAAATCAAAACGTTTTGCTCCACCAAGTACAATGTAACGTTCCCGATGATGGCCAAGGTTTCCGTGAAGGGCGACGACAAAACTCCGCTGTACCAATTCCTTACCGACAAAACCTCGAATCCCTCGACCGGCGGCGAGATTCAGTGGAACTTCACAAAGTTTCTGATCGGGCCGGACGGGCGTCCCGTCGCTCGCTTCGAACCGAACGTCAAGCCGGATGACCCTCAGGTAACGACGGCGATCGAAAAGGAACTCGCTTCGCTCAAGAAGTAACCGGCCTCAGCCACGCGCCTGAGTAGCCGTCACATACGCGCGAGCAGGAACTAGGCTTCATGGCGCTGGTCGAACTCCGCAACGTCATCAAAGACTACGATAGCAACGGCGAAAAAATCCGTGCATTGGGCGGCGTCAGTCTGGCCATCGAACCAGGGGAGTTTGTCGCTATCGTCGGCCGCAGCGGCTGCGGCAAATCCACTCTGCTGAACCTTGCCGGCGCCATGGACTTTCCCACCGGCGGCGAAGTCTTGATCGACGGACAGATTACCTCCGCCGCAGGCGACAGCACACTCACCGAGCTCCGTCGCGAAAAAGTCGGCTTCGTCTTCCAGTCGTTTCAGCTGCTTCACACACTTTCCGCCGTTGAGAATGTCGAACTTCCGCTGCTCCTCGCTGGACGCGATTCAGCCCGCCAGACTGCGGCCGATCGGTTGTCGGCCGTCGAACTTGCCGGTCTCGAAAATCGCATGCCCCACCAACTTTCCGGCGGACAGATGCAGCGCGTTGGGATCGCCCGCGCACTTGTGCATTCTCCCAAAATACTTCTCGCGGACGAGCCGACCGGAAATCTCGATAACACCACCGGGGCAAGAATTATGGAACTCTTGGTCCGCCTGACTCGCGAGAATCAGACTGCAACATTGATGGCCACGCACAGCCCCGAGGCGGCGGCCGTGGCCGATGTCGTAGTCACCATGCGAGACGGCAAAGTCGTCGACATCAAACGCAAATGAAACTCCCGCCAGTCTTATCCCGCACTTCGGTGTCTTTCGCTTTGCAGGCAAAACCATGTCGGGCCGACTAAAACTCTTCTGGCGCCTGATGGTCAAGCCGCTGGGTCGGGAGCCCGTTCGCACCACCTTGACGATTGCCGCCGTCGCTCTCGGCGTCGCCGTCGTCCTCGCAATGGACCTCGCTGGCGATGCTGCCACCGGATCGTTTCATTCTTCGCTCGAAACGCTCTCCGGCCAGCAGGACTTCGAGATCACAGCCGCCGGAGGTGTTCCTGAAGAAATCGTCGGCAAGCTCGCCGAGCTTCCTTACGACTGGCGAATTACTCCCCGGATCGAAGGCTTCGCCCTCGTCGCGGACTCCAAAAGAGCTCTTCCGTTGGTGGGTTTGGATTTGATCGGGGTAGCCGGCCGGATACCTCTGCCGCTAACCAAGCCGGAAGCGCTAGACAAGATTTTCGATGCCAACCAGTCTTCCTTTGAAGATCTTGCCAAGCAAGATTCGGTTTGGGTTGGGCAGAGCCTCAACAAAACTTGTGGCGATGCGCTCGAACTTCTTGTCAACGACCGCGCTTTGACCTTTACAGTGCGCGGCGTCTATCCGGACGATGCGGGCACCGGCTCGGCGATCCTCATGGATATGGCTGTTGCGCAGGCCGCGCTGGGGATTACCGGCCGTGTCGATCGCATTTTCATCCGGATTCCCCGAGGCGCTACCAACTCACTTGATGAATGGCAACGGCGCGCCCAGCAGGTTCTCCCGCAAGGCGTGCAATTGCGAGCCGCGGGAGCTTCGACCGACGAAAATCGCAAGATGCTCGCAGCGTTTCGCTGGAATCTGCGCCTGCTCAGCTACATCGCATTGATCGTCGGAGCCTTTCTCATTTACAACACGATTTCCGTCTCGGTCGTCCGGCGTCGCGCGGAGATTGGAATTGCCCGCGCGTTCGGCGCCAGCCGCCTGCAGGTTCTCCTTGCCTTTCTCCTCGAAGCCGCTGTAATCGGCGGTGCCGGCGCTCTCCTTGGTGTTCCTCTCGGCCGTTTCTTGGCCACTTCGGCCGTCAAGTTGATGGGCAACACCGTAAACGCACTTTACCTCAGCAGCCGGCCCGGCGAAATCACGCTGGACCCCACATCCGCATTTCTCGCGTTTTTTACGGGCCTGTTTGTAACGCTGGTTTCCGCCTGGTCACCCGCGCGCGAAGCGGCAACCAGCGCTCCTGTGGAAGCCATGGCGCGCGGCCGCGTTGAACATTCGGTGCGTGTGAACAAAACGCTTGCTCTCGGCGGCGCGGCGGCGCTTGCTCTGTTAGCGGCCGCAATGTCGCGTCTGCCTCCGGTTGGCGGCAAGCCGGCGTTTGGATACTGCGCAGCGCTTCTGCTGGTAGCGGCGAGCGTAATTGCGATTCCGGCCTTTACGGACGCCATCATGCGAATCTCGTCCAGAATTTTTTCCAGGCTGCTGGGCGTTGAAGTTCTCCTGGCTTCGCGCAGCCTCGCCGGTTCGTTGCGTCGTACTTCCACCCTCGTCGCCGCTCTGTCGACCGCCGTGGCCATGATGACCGCCGTTGGCATCATGGTTGGCAGCTTTCGTCAGACTGTCGTCCTCTGGATGGCCTCCGAACTACCTGCCGACTTGTATCTTCGTCCAGCCGGCAGTCCGGCCACCGACCAGCACCCGACAATCTCGCTCGGCTTTTCCGATCAACTCGCCAAGCTTCCCGGTGTGCTCGCCATTCAGCGCCTGCGCGGCTACGAGATCAGCTACGAAGGCAAGCCCGCGACTCTGGCGTCTGTCGAGCTGGACGATTCGCACATCGAGCACAGCTCGGATTTCTTGTCGGGAAGCTCCGCGGAAAGTGTTTTAGCCGAGCTGCGCGAGAAAAACGCCGTCATCGTCAGCGAACCCTTCAGTTACAAGCACGGCGTCCGTCGTAGAGACATTATACAACTTGCTCTGGGCGAATCTCGCGCGACGTTCCGGGTCGCCGATGTTTATTACGACTATGCCAGCGAACGAGGCATGATCCTGATGGACCGCAACGTCTTGCTGAACTATCTGCCCGACCCCGCGCCGTCTAACATTGCGGTCTTTATCTCGCCCGGCGCAAACCCCGCAAATGTTCGCGCCGAAATCGAACGCGCTGCGGACAGAGCCAGCGCACGAATCCTCGTCTTTGCGAATAGCGACTTGCGGATGCAGGCCGTGCAAATCTTCGACCGCACTTTCGCCATCACCTACGCTCTCGAAGCGATCGCTGTCTTCGTAGCGATCATGGGCGTCGCCGGAGCCTTGCTGGCTCTGGTCATAGACCGGCGCCGTGAACTCGGCTTGCTCCGCTATCTCGGCGCATCTAGCGGTCAGCTCCGCAAAATGATTCTCGCCGAAGCCGGTTTGCTCGGCTTGCTTTCCAACATTGCCGGCCTGTGTCTGGGAATTTTTCTGTCTCTAATTCTGATCTTCGTCATCAACAAACAGTCCTTTGGCTGGACCATTCGCCTTCATTGGCCAATTGCCGTCATCCTGAGCGGAACTTCTCTTATCTGGCTGGCTACTGTTCTCGCCGGCTGGTACCCCGCTCGCATTGCCGTCCGCCTTAATCCAGTCGAGGTCATCCATGAGGACTGATCTTCGAGCGTTGGGCGCTTTGGCTCTAGGCTTTTTCCTTCCGCTTTCTTTATCCTTCGCCCAGTTTCAGCCCGCTCTGCCCGGTTACCGCTTCGGATTTCCGCGTGACTACTTCAATCATCCCGATTACCAGACCGAGTGGTGGTATTACACCGGCAATCTGCAAAGCCTCGACGGTCACAAATTCGGTTTCGAGTTGACGTTTTTCCGCCAAGGTGTAAGCCGGGATCCGAAACAAAACTCTGCATGGGGTCTTCGCGACATCTATTTCGCGCACTTTGCTCTGAGCGATCTCACTGGCAAAAAATTTTTCCATACCGAACGGACCAATCGCGCGGGTCCTGGCATCGCGGGCGTGAGCCTTTCACTGCAAAAAATTTGGAATGGAAACTGGAGCGTCGCGTGGGCAGACGGCGAAGAGCGCCTTACTGCCTTCGCCGATTCCTTCGCTCTAAGCCTTGCGTTGCATTCGCAAAAGCCGCCGGTCATCCACGGCGATAACGGCGTTAGCCAAAAATCTGCCGGCCCTGGCCGCGGGTCACACTATTTTTCCGAAACTCGTCTCTCCTCCTCCGGTTCTCTCACCATCGAGAATCGAAAGTATTCCGTCACTGGTCTCGCCTGGATGGACCACGAATTTTTCACTCATCAACTGGAAGCAAATCAGATGGGATGGGACTGGTTCTCCATACAGCTCGATGACCACACCGAACTGATGCTCTTTCAGATTCGCAGAAAAGACGGCTCGATCGATCCCTTTTCGGCCGGCACCTTTGTGGACGCGCAAGGCCGGGCTATACACCTGCGCGCTTCCGATTTTCAACTCTCCCCGGCTCAGGATGCCTCGGCTGCTGAAACTTGGAGCAGTCCTGTGACGCACGCTCGCTATCCCGTCCGTTGGCAAATTCACGTGGCCAGGCTGAACCTCACTCTCCTGGTCACAACTCCACTCCCATCCCAGGAACTGGCGACACGATCAAGCTTTGTCCCCAGCTACTGGGAAGGAGCGATTCTTCTTCAGGGAAAGAAGAACTCCGCTGCTGTAGCCGGCTCCGGATATCTCGAGATGACCGGCTACGACCGGCCCTTCTCTGTAGGCGAATTCTGACGGCCCCTTCGAGTTGCTACACCGGCCTTCGGCCCTGAATCACGCGAATCAGCACCACCGCGATCGCCAGCAGCAGCAACAGGTGGATGTATCCGCCCAGCGTGTAGGAAGACACCATGCCCAGCAGCCACAACACGACCAGAATCACAAAGATAGTCCACAGCATGCTCTTCTCCTTCTTTCCGTCAACTTCCGTTTCTTTCCTGAGCGCAGAAATTCTTTGGAAAGTCCTGCGCTCGCCTCAAAATGATGCTTGCTCCGTTTCCTCTTATGAGCGGCCCGCTCCGCGCGCCTTGTCGTCTCGCCGCGTTTCTTCATCCGCAAACAGCCCGCTGGTGAACTCATTTACTTCCCGCTCCGCATCGTCCTTGGCGATTCCGTAACGCTCCTGAATCTTGCCCACCAGTTGCTGGCGCTGCCCCTTGATCATCTCCAGATCGCTGTCGGTTAGTTTTCCCCACTTCTCGCGTACTTTTCCCGAATACTGTTTCCACTTACCTTCTATTTGATCCCAATTCATGGCGTTCTCCCGGTGACCGAATTCCAGCGCCGCGTGCCGAACGTTTTTTCGGCGCGGTCACGCGCTCGCCGTTCAGCACTTAGAGAAACATGCGCTTCCGGCACGGGGAATACGGCGAACGCCCGAAGTATTTCGCGGAACATGGTGTAGCCGGACAACTAGCCTGCTGTGCTGTGGGTTCTGCCTATCGACGGTCGAGATGCGAATAGTTGGCCGGAAGGGGATGGTGGGGAGTGGTTAGCCGGAAAAGTGCTGACCTGAAGTGCTGAGTCGTTTGTCGCGGACGTCCGGCCGCGGCGCCTCTTTAGACGAGCGGTGCTTCCAAATCATGCGACGTGAAGAATGGCCTCTTCTCGGCCGCAGCGCGCACTGCCGGGATCAGCTGTCGCCCCGACTCTGCCTTGAAGAAACACCCGCACGCTCCAACGCGCTTGGCCTCTTCGGCGAAGGAGGGAAACTCATGCAATGTCGTTAGCACCACTCGGGACTCCGGCTCGGCCAGCAGGAGCTGGCGAGTTGCTTCAAGCCCGTTGCACTCTGGCATCACCAGATCCATCACGATCACGTCGGGGTGCAATTGTTGCGCGTAAACCACAACCGCCAATCCGTCGGAAACCTCTCCGCAGACTTTCCAATCCGGTACCGACTCCAGAATGTTTCGCAGCAACACGCGTACGGATTGATGGTCGTCGGCTATGAGTATTCGCAGGGAACCCATGGGTCTTTTGCGCGATGCGCCCTTCCGGCACCGCGCACTCCCACGATTGGTCCAGAATCGACCCCCCGCAATCGGTACTTCACTGTAGCTGTCGGCAAGATTTCCTTGCGCTCGGAGAAATAACCGGCTGCCTGTTGGTCATTCGTTTCTATGCGTCAATGATGTTGTTTCGAATCGCGTAGCGCACCAATTCGCTCACCGAGTGGCAATTCAGGCGTCGCATGATGTTCGCCCGGTGCGTCTCAGCCGTCTTCACGCTCAAGTTCAGCGCCACCGCTACTTCCTTGCTGCTCTTGCCCTCCGCTAGCAGTTGCACGATCTCTCGCTGCCGCGGTGTCAGCCGGCTCGCCGGCACATCCGTATCCGCCGGAGTGCGCGGCTTCTTGTCCAGATAACCGTCCAGCACCATCTGCGCGACGCGCGCCGTAAAGTACGTCTTGTTCCGGCGAATCGCTTCTACTGCGCTGACCAGGTCCTTCCCTGCGTCGGACTTCAGCAGGTAACCGCGCGCCCCCGCGTCCAGCACTTCGCGAATCAACGGATCCGATTCGTGCATCGTCAAAATCAACACCTTCGTCTCGGGATCGTTCTTCAGCATCTGCCGGGTCGCTTCCAGGCCATTCAGTCCGGGCATCCCTACGTCCACCACCGTCACGTCCGGCTTTAGCGTGCGCACTTTGTCCACGGCTTCGCGACCATCGCTCGCCTCACCACTCACTTCCCACCCTGGTTGTTCCTCCAGAATGGTCCGCAGTCCTTTGCGTACTACTTCGTGGTCGTCCGCCACCAACACTTTAAGGGTTCCCATGATCTTCCTCCGTTTATCGGATATCGGAAAATGGCGTGGGCCTTCGCCTCTTCCTCGTGCAGGCTTCTATAAGGATGCATAGGGACAACGCAAAAATCTGGCCAAAGTCTTGCAAGGCGCGGGCGCTGCGTATATCGCTGTAGGGAAGGACTTTAGGAGAAACCATGGTCCTGGTACTCTCGCCGCCCGCTAGAAGTTTTTACACGCACTCCGCACTCATCTGGACACTTCTTACACCTGCCTGTATTCCAGTACGCCCTCGTTCCGCTGCTAAACTATCGTGTCACGATATATTTTGCGAGTCTCGACTTCGTTCCTTCCGCCTTGGGCCTGCTTTTCGCTCCACATTTCCGCCCCAGAACATACTTCTTCCGCTGTATGGTGCTTCGACACCGCCCTCTGCAAAACTGCTGCCGTTACTTCTTCCCTGATCCTGAAGTGACGCATAGCAGAAGCGTCATTTCTGATCCGCGCCCAACCAGCCCAAAAAGGAGGAATGGACATGCTGCGCTGGGCTCTTATCTTTTTTGTCGTAGCTCTGCTAGCGGCCGTTCTCGGTTTCACCGGAATCGCAGTTGCCGCCGCCGGTGTGGCCAAAGTTCTCTTCTTCCTCTTCGTGATCCTGTTCCTGATCACGTTGCTCGGCCACGTTGCGCGCCGGCCATAAGTGGGCCCCGACATCTTTAACGCAAAACGCCGCATATCCTAAACTGTACGGAGGCCACGTCATGAAAGGCGCAACACTGCTCGGTTTTGCCCTGGTCGCACTCGGAATCATTGCCCTGGTGTATCAGGGGATCAGCTATACGACTCATAAAAAAGTCGTGGACATCGGCCCCATCGAGGCTACAAAGGAAGAGCACAAAACCATTCCTCTTCCCCCAATTCTTGGGGTCATCGCTCTGGTCGGAGGTATCGTCATTATTGCTCGCGATCGCAAATAGATCGCCTTCTGATTTGCACGTCGGTCCAATAACAATCGTAGGGAGGAAACAACATGCAACTCTCAAAATACCTGGCGGCCGGTTTGCTCCTCATGGCACCCGCGACGTTCGCGGCGCCGCCCGCGGCCGATAAGGAGAAAGACGTCGACCGCATGGAAAACGCCGGCACGGTGATCGACGAAATCCTGAACATTCCAGATGACATTCCTCAGGACCTCCTCGATAAGGCGCGCTGTGTTGTCGTACTGCCTTCGGTCCTGAAGGCCGCTTTCATCGTGGGGGGCAGCTACGGTCGCGGCGTGATGGTCTGTCGCACCGGTGCGGACTTCAAAGGCCCTTGGGGTGCTCCGGCCATGTACGCCCTCGAAGGCGGCAGTATCGGCTTCCAGATCGGCGGCCAGGCCACCGACTTCGTGATCCTGGTCATGAACGATCGCGGAGCCTCCAGCCTTCTCAAGAGCAAGGTGAAACTCGGCGCTGACGCAGCCGTTGCGGCCGGTCCTAAGGGCCGCGACGCATCCGCGAATACCGATGCCTACATGCGTGCCGAAATGCTGAGCTACTCGCGTTCGCGCGGCGTCTTCGCCGGCATTTCTCTTGAAGGTTCAACCCTTCGACCCGACAATGACGGCAATCACAACGTTTATGGCAAGGATGCCACGGCAGCCTCCATCATCGCCGAATCCAAATTTGAAGCTCCCCCCGAAGGCCGCAAACTCGTTTCGCGCCTCCAGAAAGCTTCTCCGACGTTGAAGCCCTAATCGGGAAGCAACACCCCAGATGCAGCGAAGGGAGCAGGTATTCTCTGCTCCCTTCTTTTTTTCCATTGGTAAGCTGCGGAACGCCACTAGCTTATCCCCTCGTTCTCGTCGGCAACCCGATCCTGGCTCTCACGGGTTAGCAATTCGCGGCAAATTCCATTGCAATGTCGCCGCTACCACCCGCAGTACAAGACACGCCCCGCCTCCCGCAAATGCCGCCGTTATCGGCGAAGCGCCAACCCTCCGCGCCCCGATCAGCACCACCGCCCCTGCCAGCGCGGCCGTCGCGTAAATATCCGACTGCAACACGCGGGGCACCCGCGCCAGGAAAATATCGCGAATCGTTCCGCCGCCCACTCCGGTGATCGTCCCCAGCAGCGCCGCCATGAACGGATGAATCTTGTAGTCCAACGCCTTCTCCGTTCCCGCCACCGCAAACAGCGCCAATCCGCCTGCATCCATTACCATCAACACTCTCGCCGGAACTGCTTCCACCATCCGGTAAAAGAAAAACGTCAAAATCGCCGCTGCAAACGCCGTCGCAGCATATCGCCAGTTGCTAATGGATGCCGGCGGCACCGCCCCAATCAACAAATCGCGCACCACTCCGCCTGCCAGCGCCGTCGAAAACGCCAGCACCATCAACCCGAGCAAATCGAGCTGCCCGCGAATGGCCGCGTCCGCCCCTTCAATCCCAAATAAAAACGTCCCCGCCAGATCCGCTACCAGCAAAATCTTCGCCGAATCGTATTTCATGCACCCAAGCCTACCAAATCTGGCCCGTCACGCCGGTGCGTTCGACTGTTCCCTTGTCGGCATTTTTCTGATATGCATTTGTTTCCCCTGCAGCTGTCAACCCGCGCGTAGCGAGGGGATCTACTTTCCTCTGTTCGCTGTGCGCTTCTGTCGGCCAAACGCACGCGTTTCGATTCTTCTACCTTCAACTCCTGAACCTTCTTCGCTCCTCTTCCAAATGGCAATGTCGTATGTATCCCGCACAACTCGTTTATCCGGCACGCAAACTCCTAAAGCCGCTGCGGCAGTGTTTGAAGCAGCGGGCAATGGTGTCAATCGTAGCGGCGCGTGCAATACGAGCGGGAAGCGCGTGCTGCGGGCGATGCGTGCCGAAGAGATGGCCGGAGATACGGAGCTGTCGGCGCTCGAGATCGCCCGAATAGCGGCCATGGCGGGGATGTCGTAGGAGCCTTAGGGGAAGACCTGCCGTAACGAAGAACGACTCGGATTCGGCGCCTTATCGGGATCAGGTCAACGCATTGACGGACTCGGAACGCGCGCGTTACCATCCGCTCGCGTCGGCCTGGCGTCGGCGGATGGAGGCGTGAAATGGCAAAGGTTCTCAGGTGCCGTGACGTGGGTGTTGACTGCGACTTCGTGGCTCGCGGCGCGACCGTCGAAGAAGTCCTCGAAAAGACCAAGGAACACGCGTGCTCCGACCACGGCTTTCTAAGCATTCCCCCGGAATTGGCCGACAAAGTAGTCGCCGCGATACACGACGAAGAAGCTGCCACCGCTTAAGCGGCGGCGTATGGACGGAGCAGAGTGACTGTGCTTTGACGACGTTAGAAAGGAACTCCCCAAAACGATGCGTCGGGCTTGGCCAGTTCGAACCCAGTGTCCCAAGCTTCATGGTCGCGCCAAACTACCAAGGCTTCGGCCTTACGCCCGCTTTCGGGATGGATCAAGCGTACCTGTTTGTGGAGGG
>DASSYL010000288.1:0-2204 GCA_035703315.1 Candidatus Acidiferrum sp.
GACTGGGGCGGATGGCGCGAACGGCTGTTCACGGCGGGGGTGGAGGTGTTCGCGTTCGACAACAGCATCTACAACGGCAACGTGAGCGGCGGAATTCATCCCGGTAACGCGACGATCGTGAATGACGCGTTCGCGGGATTAAAATTCAATCTCGAGAAGCTTGTCGGTTGGAAAGATGGGCTGTTCGTGATCAGCGGGATCGATCGCGCCGGCGTGGATCTGACCAAGAAATATGTGGGAAGCATTTACTCAGTGCAGCAGATGGTCGGCGGACAACGGCCATTCCTGTATCAGGTTTTTCTGGAGCAGAAGCTCGCGGACAAAAAAGTGACGCTGAAGCTCGGGCGCTTCAGCGCATCGGACGACTTCAACGCATCGCTGTTCTACGGCTACTCGCTGAACAATGGCATCGATGGTGATATCCGGAATGTGCTCTTCGATACGCGTTTTTCCGCTTATCCTTTTCCGGTTTGGGCGGCGGCGCTCTTCTACAATCCGTCGGCCGAGTTCAATGTGAAGCTCGGGCTGTTTCAGACATCGAAGGACATGTTCGACAACACGGAGCACGGGCTGGACTGGAGCATCAGCGGCGAGGACGGCTACACCGCGATCGCGCAATTCGGCTGGACGCCGCAGTTCTTCAAACAACCGGTTACCTCAGGCGCACGCGACGGGAAAGGCACGGCGCCACCGGTGTTGAAGGGTATGCCCGGGCATTACCACATTGGGGTTACTTTCTCGCAGTGGGATTTCTACCCGCGTTTCAGTGGCGGCTTTGAGGATCATTCCTACGGCTTCTATGTTCACGGCGACCAAATGGTTTATCGGGAGACGCCGGGCAGCGACCAGGGGCTGTACGTGTTTGTCGCTTCCGGATATTATCCGCAGAGGGAGATCTCGATCGTGCCATTCCAGGTGAACGCCGGCCTCCATTACAAGGGCCTGTTCCCCGGGCGCGATGACGACCGGACGGTGCTGCATTTTATCTACGGTCATCTTAGCGATGATTACGCGCGCAGTGTTCACGTGCCCGGGCGCCCCTTTGCGGATTCCGAGAAGGTGCTGGAAGTCGGGCATCGGTTTCAGGTGACCAAGTGGAGTTACATTCAACCGGACCTGCAATATGTGATCGATCCCGGCGGCACCCGTGATATTCCTGATGCGATCGTGATCGGTGCGCAGATGGGCGTGACGCTCTAACCAGAGGAGACTAACGAATGGCTACCGGAACCTCTCCAGCCGCCGCGCCGGCCGCGCGCATGGATCCGCATACTGCCCGGCGCGGGATGTTCGTGCTCAAAGACGGCCGCAATGTGCTCTTCACATTCCTGCTTCTCATCTTCCTCTTTGCGCTGTGGGGATTTTGCAACGGAATGATCGACGTGATGGACAAGCACTTTCAGGAAGAGCTGCACTTAAGCCTCTCGCAATCGGCCTGGGTGCAATTCGCACATTATCTCGGCTATTTCCTGATGGCGATGCCTGCGGGTTGGCTGGCGACGAAGCTCGGCTACAAAGGCGGAATCATCACTGGTCTGCTGATGACTGCAGTGGGCGGGTTTTGGTTTATTCCGGCGACGCATATCTCGCAGTTCTGGGCGTTTCTGATGGGCGTCTGCATCATCGCGGCTGGGCTTACGTTTCTGGAAACGATCGCAAATCCGTATACGACGGTGTTGGGCCCACCGCAGTACGCCGCGACGCGCATAAATCTTGCGCAGTCAACCAACGGAATCGGCCTGCTGCTCGGGCCGATTGCGGGCGGGGCATTCTTTTATTCGAAGAACGCAGCGGGTTTGAGCACCGGCAGCGAACGGCTTTGGATTCCGTACGCGTTCATCGGCGTGATCGTGATTGTTCTCGCGATCGTTTTTTACTTCGCGCCCATGCCCGACATCGAGATGGAGGACGATTACCACCTCGACGACTCATCGCCGGACGCGCGCCGATCGATCTGGTCGCATCCGCATTTCTGGATGGCGGTGCTCGCGCAATTCCTCTACGTCGCCGCGCAGGCGGGCATCTTCAGCTTTTTCATCAACTATATGACGTCGCAGGTGCCGCCGGTGCCCGCGTCATGGCAGGCTCACGGTGTTTCGAATAGCGGTTTCTTCAGCGGCTGGATTGAGACGCATCCGAGTGGCGCGCTCGGTTTCAGCAACAAAGCGGCATCTAATCTTGCTTCGTTAGGTTTCCTTTGCTTT
>DASSYL010000151.1:0-3403 GCA_035703315.1 Candidatus Acidiferrum sp.
GTGCGCGAAAGCGCGTGGTCACGAGGAAACTCTTGCTCTCCGATACTGGCTTTGTACCTACAAACCCTGCGTCAAGTTTGATGCAGTGAATTTCAGCAAGTCACGATGCAGCGACTCTATTGTCCACGCTTAGGTGCACAACGAGAACAACCAAATTGTCCGCGTGCCAATTTTCGATTTTCGAACTTACGGCTCGTTGGAAGGAGGATCGGGAGCGCCGCCGACATGCAGGTGGCTCAAGTCGTGCAGCATGGCGCGATCTTCGTCGCTCATGCCGAGCGTGAAGTTTGGATCGGCGAGGCGCCGGTTGCGCGCGGACTCCGGCATGTTCTGCAGCACGCCGAGTTTTTGCTGAATGACTTGCTGGCGCTGCCAGGGGACTTGGCGCCAGCGCGGCATCACGTCGCCCTTGATGTACTGACGTTGCTCTGGCGTAAGGTTGCGCCAAGTGTTTTCTTTTTCACGCAGATCGGCGCGCTGCTGCGAAGACATGCGATCCCACTGATTGAATTGCTGACGAATGCGGTTCTGCTGTTCAGGCGCCAGGTTCTGAAAGGTCCGACTGTTTTGCAAAACGCGCTCGCGCTGCTGCGGGGAAAAGTCTCGCATCTGGTCCACGAACGGTTTCCGTGCGCCAACGCCCATCTGTTGCCGCGGTGTCAATCGCGTGCCGTTCCGGTCGTACGGGTTGTTCGGCCGATCAGAGTATCCGCCATTCGGCCGGTCATAAGGGTTCTGGGGCGAACGGTTCGGACGATTATTCGGATCGTTGGGAGCGAAATTATTCGAGCGGTTCGGCCCGATGGTCGCGGACGGCGGGCGATTGTCGTTCTGCTGCGGATTGCGATCGAATTGCCGCTGATTTTGTCGCGAAGACGGACGATCGGTGTTGCGATTCTGGCTTTGTGGCGAATTCTGCGGCGGACGATTCGCGTTCGGATTCGGCGCGGGACGATTTGTATTGGCTTTTGCCCTCGGCGGCTGGGATTGCTGACGTGGCGGTTGCGACTGCTGCCGTTGCGGCGGGCGGTCCGGATGGTCGCTCTGCGCAAACGCAACTCCGGCTGCCAGCGAGAAACCCATCGCTGCGAAGAGGAGCCCGAGTTGGAAACGCTTGGTCATCTACATTTTACCTCAGGGTTTGCAAGTACAACTTCCTTTCCCAGGTCTTTGCAAGACAAACCCTGAAACCTGTGTTCAGTTACAGGCCGTCCGTTACATCTGCTGCTGATCGTCGTCCGCGCCGGTTGCGTCCACCGGAGGAGGCAGTTCCTTCAACGGCTCAAAATTCGACAGCGTGTCGTGATCTTCGAGTACAGAAAGATCCTGCATCATGGCCGCATCGGCCTGATCCGGAGGAATCGGCGGAGCAATTGGATCCGTGCGATAGCTGACAAATACCGTGGCCAGCAAAAGCATGGACGCGGCAAAGGCGATGCGCGGCGAAGGACGCAGCCATCCCCACGAGGCCCACCAACTTTGTTTTACCGGTTCGGCGGCGATGCGTGCGCGAACACGCACATCGAATGCCGGCGATGGCGCAATCATCGGCAACTCGTCGAGCAGATCGCTGACCGAGCTGAATTCGCTGGCACGCACGCGGCAAGCAGCGCAACCATCGAGGTGCTTCTCGACCTCGGCGCGCTCGCTTTCGTTCAGCCGACCATCCACATACGCCAGGATCCGGCTTTCCATTCGTTCACAGCTCATGACTACCTCACTCTTCAAAACTCAGAGCAGCGGCATAAAGCCTCTGCTGCAGGACTAAAATCATTTCGCGCTATGGCGGGCAACCAGCGGCGCCAGTTCCACGCGCAGCGTTTCGTACGCGCGGAACAAGAGCGACTTCAATGCACTTTCCGAAACACTCAAAATCTTCGCGATCTCGGAATAATCCAGTTCCTGATACTTGTGCAGGAGTACCGCCGCGCGTTGCTTCTCCGGCAGCTTTTCTATGGCGTGGCGGATCATTTTTTTTCGATCCTCCTCGACCAGTTCCTGCTCGATGGTCGGATGCTTGTCCGCAACCTCGAAGGGCTTCTCATCCCCGTCTACGGCATCCGCGGTTACCGGAGCATCCATGGAAATTTCCAGCTTCTGATGCCGGTGGTCGCGCAGCGAGTTGAGCGCCAGATTGGTGGCAATTCGAAAGAGCCAGGTGGTGAACTTCGCGCTGGGTACATACTCCTCACGCGCGCGGTACACGCGAATAAACACTTCCTGGGCCAGGTCTTCCGCCTGTTCCCGGCTCCGAACCATCCGGTACAGGAAATTGACCAGCGGAGTCCGATAGCGCTGCAAGAGAAGGCCGAATGACTGTTCGTCGCCCGCCTTCACGTCCAGCATCAGTTGGACGTCCGACCTGGTCATTGCGACCACACCGTATCTAACACAAAGAGAGTCATAAAGTTGCAGGCCGCATTTAGCTGGCGTTTAAGAACTCTGTCACGGCTAAATCGTCCTGATTGTTCGGCTTACAGACAGCGCCTCCTTTCGCTACTTTAACCCCTAGGCCGGAATTTTTGCGCGGCAATGTCAGGCCAGTGCTTTGGCGCTTAACCGCCCAAGAACCTCTGCAATATCAATAGGATAGCGACTCCGGAAAAGACCAGGAGGGCCATGCGCCAGTTGGGTTCGCGGTTGATTTCGGGCAGCAGGTCGGTTCCGGCAACGTAGAGGGTCACGCCACCCGCTAGAGGCAAGGCGTACTGCAATTGTCCCTGCAGGATGCTGGTTGTAGCCACGCCTAGGAGCGTGGAACCGCCGAGAATGGCGGCGGCACGAATGGCGTTTTGGCGGCTTTGGCCGCTTGCCAGAACCATGGAAGCCACGGTGAAGCCTTCCGGCAGTTTGTGGAGAAAGACCGCCACGAAAATGACTGCTCCGAGCCACGTGGATATCAGAAAGCCGGCGGCGATGGCCACGCCGTCAAAGAACGCATGGATACCAAGACCGAGAAGAACGGCACGGCGGGCATGCCCGTGTTCGAATTCTTCGTGGTGAGTTTCTTCGCCGAAATGAAAATGCGGCGCAATGGTATGTTCGAACAGATGAATCAGGAAAAAGCCGATCAGAACGTAGAGGAAGGCGTCGTTCCCTGCGAGGTGGACAGACTCGGGAAGGATTTCGACGAAGACCACGGCCAGCATGTAGCCGGAGCCGAGCGCTAGGAAATATTGCAGGTACTGACGCGGCCATTCTTTGCGGACGACGAAATAGCCGCCGAGAAGATTTCCGGCGGCGGCGACGATGCCCAGCACGGCGGCTAGGATGGCTCGGAGAAGTTCGGCGCTGGTCATGGAGAGTTGAAGAATTGTACGCGGTTTTCGGCTGGCGGTTGTGCGTTTTCCGAAAGAGAAAAAAACTCACACCCTTGCAAAACCGAAGGGGTGCGGCACCCGAA
>DASSYL010000326.1:0-3163 GCA_035703315.1 Candidatus Acidiferrum sp.
CGCTGCAAACGCCTCCATGTCGGCGAGTTTCTTCGCGGAGCGGCCGGCCGCCACCACACGATATCCGCGTTCGGCCAGCAGGATCGCGGCGGCCTTGCCGAGACCGTCACTGCCGCCAGTGATGAGAACGACTTGGGGCGAACCTGAATCAGGCATTGGCGGTCCCCTTTTCGTCGGAAAAGCAGCGGAGTACATATTGGCTGAAGGTCGCTGCAGATTCCAGGGCAGCAGAGTTAAGTCGCAAGCGCGCCGGTACCCTGCGGCCCCCGGCCACACGAAATGGGCAGATCTCACCGGGTAGAGACTTACGCGGAGGACTAGATGGCGAAAGGCGCGGTGACTTGGTGACGTTAGAAAGGAACTCCCCAAAACGATGCGTCGGGCTTGGCCAGTTCGAACCCAGTGTCCCAAGCTTCATGGTCGCGCCAAACTACCAAGGCTTCGGCCTTACGCCCGCTTTCGGGATGGATTAGGCGTACCTGCTTGCGGAGGGGTAGTGGAGCGCCGACGATGGCCATGCAGCCGGAGTGGCTGACGTCAACGGTAACAGCATTGGCGCGCTGTTTTTCCTTGTCGTCGTCCCATTCGACCAGAAACTTTACGCGCGAGATGATGCGCTTATGGGAGCGCATACGCGCCCAACGATCTTCCAGGCTGTCCTGCTTGTAGCGAGCGATTGCCACGGCGAACCTCTCTGCGGATAGATTTCGTCCGGGGGCGGGGCACAACTGAAAGTAGTCCCAGGGAAAGGCCAGGTCAATGGTACTTTTTCGAAAAAGCCATACGGTCAACCCGGCGTTGGCCTGGGACTCCAGCCCACCCGTCCAGCGTTATGGCCAACCATCAAGGGAAGATCGTAAGGAGATGATCGCCAAATCCCGCCGCCATGAGTCCCGGTCAACCGGTTTTGCTGGCCTGTCCGCAGCTCTGGAGCCGCTGTTTCTAGCGAGATGAACTTGTAGCCTTAATGGCGATGTGAAACGTCACCTCGCTTGAGGTGCGAGAATAGTGGGTCGGGTTCTTTTGCAAGCAGGGGAGCGAGGCTCCTCAGTGCTACGCAAAAATGAATACGTGGTGTAAGAGCAGGAGGTGCATGGTGCGGTTCGGCCAGGCGATAAAAACTGGCGACGATGCTACGAATTGGTCGGGGGCCAGGCAAAAGTTTGAGAGGCGGAAGCCGCAGTGGAGCCACGAACAATCAGGTGAGTTTGCAGAGTGGCCTTCGTAGGAAGACTCTTTTTGGATAGCGACGCCTTTTCGAGGATTTCAAAAGCCATTTTCCCCAAGCATTTTCGGTCAAGTTTGACCGTCGTCAGCGGAGGATTCACGAAGCGCGCCATGTAAATATCCTCGCAGCCTATAACGGAAACTTGTCCCGGGACTCGGACGCCCATCTCACGCAACGCGGTCATGGCGCCGATTGCTGCCAGATCGTTAATGCAAATGATTGCCGTAGGCGGAGTTCCATCGGACAAAATTTTCCAAATGGCGGCACGGCCGCCTTCTAGTGTCTGATCACATTCGACAATTTGTTCGACCCCAAGATTCCTTTCGTGGAGAATTTTGATGACGGTTTCTCGATATCGCCTGGCGGACCGACGTTCGTCGGGGCCAGCGATGAAAGTAGCCCGCTGGTGGCCAAGTTGAGCCAGATGATCGGCCGCTTCTCGAACGCCGCCGGAATAATCAATCGTGATGCTACTAATGCTCCTACGGGTGGATTCCAGGTCGACCACAACTACGGCGATTTGGCGTGCGGCAAGTTCGAGGGCAGTCGCCTCGGTGGCGGACGAAGTCATGATGGCCACGCCGCGAACACCGTTCTCAATCATTTTGCGAACGGCGGCTTCCGTGCGATGGGGGTCGTAGTTGGTCGCGCACAGGAAAAGGTTGTAGTCCTTGGCCGCCGCGGAGGTTTCAAAACTCTTAATCATTTCCGGAAAAACTGGGTTCTCGACGTCGGAGATCAGAAGCCCGAAAAAATCGCTGCGGCCGCCGCGTGCGAGGCGCTGCGCGCTGGCGTCGCGGTAGTAGTTGAGCTTACGGGCCGCTTCCAGGACGCGCTTGCGGGTATCGGCGTCCACCAAGGTGGAGTCATTCAGTACGCGCGAAACTGTGGATTTGGAGACGCCAGCCTGTTTGGCAACATCGCGAATGCGATAGGGCACCAGTCGCAACCTCGAATGGGCCAATCTTAACGCATGGCGGAACGGTTCTCCAAAAGGGGGCGAGCCTCTCACCGAACCGCGAACCGTCATTCGGCCATCTCGAACCGCAGGACTGTAAAGTGGCTGCGAGATTTCTGGCACAATGGAACCGGTTTCATAAAATCGTGGTTTCGCGCAAGAACATCCTGCAACCTAACGCTAGCGAATATCCGCGCCCTTCTTGGCGCGCGAAACGCGCGCTCGAGTGGCAATGGCGAGCTTCGGTCGCGGCTGTCCTTTGCTTGCTGGTGTTGTGGCCCGGCCAGCTCGCGGCGCAAGGGTCAGAGGAAGCTAAGCGCCATGCCGATCTGGGCCTATCGCTTGCGCGGGAACGCAAATGGAGTGAAGCAGAGGTAGAACTGCGCAAGGCCGTCCAATTGGAGCCGAACGTAGCCGTGTATCACGCGCAGCTGGCGTCCATCGAAGGTCTGGAAGAAAAGTGGGACCAGGCAATCCGGAACTTTGAGCGAGCCGTCGAACTGGAGCCGGAGAATCTGAATTTTCGACGCGAAGCGGCCGCAGTGCAGTGGCGGCGAGGTAGATTAAGCGCCGCGGAGGCCAATCTTCGCTACGTTCTTGAAAAAAGAGCCGACGATAGCGGGGCCGTGCTATTGCTTGGATTGGTGAATGAAGCGAAAGGGAATTTTGACGAAGCGTCGAGGCAGCTCAACTCGCAATTCGGGAGGGCAATCGCCGAACCGGAGCTAGCCGTAAGGCTGTTCAACGCGACGTTGCGAATCGGACAGCAGGAGAATCTGGCGAAGATCATTGACGCATTGAAGGCGCGGTCCGCAGAGCCGTCGTGGGAATCCGCGATCGCGAATTGCTCGAAAATCGCATCGAGCTTGGGGAATGCGGCGGCGGCCGAAACTCTGTTTTCTATGATTGCTTCGAATCGCCCCGCGCGTTTCGACGCGGGATACAACTTGGCGGTGCTGCATTACCGGTCGAGACGT
>DASSYL010000405.1:0-2082 GCA_035703315.1 Candidatus Acidiferrum sp.
GATCAGTTGGAATTCGCCGAGCGGGTCGGCAGCGGAGAGAAAGCGGATTTCGCTGGTGGTGTGGCTGTTGATGATGAGGATCAGATAAGCGCCGCTGCGGGCGCGCTCGATGTCAATGTGGAAGCGCTCGTCGGCTTCTTCGTAAAGGAGTTGGTCGGTGCCGGCGGAATCGCCGAGAGCGCGGCGATAGAGACGATGGGCCCGCTTGGTGACGGGATCTTCGACGACGAAGAAAAGGTGGCGGTTGTCGGCGGACCAGGCGACGGAAGTGACGCGGTCGACACGGAAGGGCAGGAGTTCGAGAGAACGCAGGTCTTTGACTTGGAGCGTGTACTGGCGGAAACCGGTGGTGTCTGTGGAGTAGGCGAGGAGATGGTTGTCGTCGGAGACCTCGAAAGAGCCGAGGCCGAGGAAGGCATGGCCTTGGGCCAGGGCGTTTAGATCGAGGAGAGTTTGATCGGCGGCGTTTGTGTTGTCGGCAGGGCGGCGGAGATGGAGCGGGTACTGCTGGCCTTCGATGGTTTTGGTCGAGTAGAGATAGCCGCGGAGGCGATAGGGAACGGAGAGATCGGTTTGCTGGATGCGGGAGAGCATCTCGCTGTAGAGAGACTCCTGAAAGGCTTCAGTGGGCTTGAGAACCGCGTCGACGTAGGCGTTTTCGGCTTCGAGGTGCCGGATAACCTCCGGGTTTTCCTTTTCGCGGAGCCAGGCGTAGTCGTCGATGCGGGAGTCGTCGTGGAGGAGATGCTCGACGGGTTTGCGAGCCGCGACTGGTGGTTGGGTCGGGTAGTCGGTGCCAATGGCGACGGCGTTTTCCTGAAGGTTCTTGGTGTCCATTTTCCGTTTTGCTGAAGCGCAGCCGGTGAGTTGCCCGAGGTGAGGGGTGCGCGTTGGTTATACTAACGGAAGTTGGGCGGGGGAAAAAGTCGAGCGGGCTACCATGTGGAAATCGAGCTCGGCGAGAAGGAACGGTCGATGGCGAAAGAGACGGAAATCAAGCTGCACATCAGCGACTTGAAGGGATTTGAGCGGAAGCTGAAGAAGATGGGTGCCAAGACGGTGGGGAGCGAGGATGGGCGGGTGCATGAGCTCAACACGATTTTTGATACTCCTGAGGGCGGACTGGCGAAACACGGGCAGCTGTTGCGGATTCGAACGGAGACTGCTGGTGGAAAAGGCAAGGCGGGCGGCGCTAAACGGAGTCTGCTGACGTTCAAGCAGCCGATGGTGCGGGGAGTGGATGAAGAGGGCGGGCGATTCAAGGTGCGGGAAGAAACGGAGACGGAGCTGACGGATAGCGGCGCGTTGACGAAGATTTTCGAGGGATTGGGGATGCGGGGCTGGTTTTCGTACGAGAAATACCGGACGACGTGGAAGCTGGGCGCAAAGGAACGGTGGGCCAAGGATTTGTTGATTGAGGTAGATGAGACGCCAGTGGGCACGTACGTCGAGCTTGAAGGGCCGCCGGAGGCAATTGATCGGGCGGCCGAGGCGTTCGGATTTTCGCGGCGGGACTACCTGGTTAAGAATTACCTCACATTATATGCGGAGGATTGCCGCAGAAAAGGGACGGCGCCGGGGAATATGCTGTTCGAAACAAAGAAGAGGTGAGCGAGCACGCGCGGATTGCGAAAAAAGCGGCAGAATTTTTTCGTAAGTGGCATTTTTTGATTGACATAGCATGCTGAGCGGCTTATCACTACGAATGGAGTAATTTTTTTCTGATGAATTCACCCAACGAACCCGAGCCTAGATCCGGTTGCCGCGCCGAAGGGCCGCAAAAGCCCGAAGCGACGGGACCGACTGGACGGATTTTGCGGATGGCCTCCCGAGGACGAGAGGGGTTTGTCCGTACGGAGGAGGAGCTCATCGGCGGCTAGGGCTGGGAACATTCGTGAGTAGTGCGCCCGCGGCCGCGATTCCGGCTTTGCGGGCTTTTTGCTTTTTACAAGCCTGGGGAACGAGGCGAGCCATGCTGTACGCGACAGAACTGATGGGAGCGAAGACGTACGATTCGCAGGGGAACTACGTCGGCAAGATCAGGGAGTTCTTTATCGAGCCGGCGGACCAGCCGAACCGGAT
>DASSYL010000414.1:0-5531 GCA_035703315.1 Candidatus Acidiferrum sp.
CGCCGGAACGCGCTTATGTCTAATGTTCGCCTACCGCTGTTTCCCCTGAACGTTGTTCTGCTCCCCGGCGCCGATCTTCCCTTGCATATTTTCGAGCCGCGCTACCGCCAGATGGTGCGCGAGTGTCTCGACACACCATCGCCTTTTGGCTTGTTGCTGGCTCTCCCCAACGGCATTGCCGGCATCGGCTGCACTGCTGAAATTCTTGAAGTCACCAAGCGTTATCCCGACGGCCGCTGTGATATCGTCACCGTCGGCCGTGAACCGTTTCGCGTTGTCGAACTCTCCAACCACCAACCTCTACTGCGCGGGGAAGTGGACTTCCTCGAGGATCGTCCCTCTCCCATAAACCCCAGCATTTGCCGCGAACTCAACGATCTATACGAAACCTGCCACACCTTGATCTTCGGCGATTACCCGCGCGACCTGTGCTCTGCTCCAGACTCCAACATCTCCTACGAAGTGGCCGCCAAACTCCCTATGGACCTGCTCTGGAAGCAGCGCATCCTCGAACTGCGCTGCGAAGCCGAACGCCAGGAGCGACTTGTCACGTACCTTCGCGAGTGGGCACCACATCTACAGCAAACAACCGTTTTGCGCGCACGCGCCGCTAGCGCCGGTTTGAACTGAGTGGATTTTCGCTTCGCCTGAGAAAAACTTTTTTGTGCTGCTGCCGCATCTAAACAAAGACGCGCCGGTTCATCCATCGGCGATGGGGGCCCAATGACGATAGGCACTTCGCTACATTCCGCGGGAGGCCGCGGCAGGCCCGCGACCCTCGGCGAATTGCGCCGCATCCCGGACTTTGACGCCCGCGCCGCATCCCGTTCCGTTAAAGACGAAATCCGCGCCAACCTCCTCCGCGCCATCGAGCGCGGCGAAACGCTCTTCCCCGGCGTCCAGGGCTACGACGACACCGTCGTCCCCCAAATTGTCAACGCGCTGCTCTCGCGCCACAATTTCATTCTTCTTGGCCTGCGCGGACAGGCCAAAAGCCGCATCCTGCGCGGCCTGATCAATCTTCTCGATACCGAAATCCCCGTGGTCGCCGGCTGCGAAATCAACGACGATCCGCTCAAGCCCATTTGCCGCGCTTGCCGCGAACGCGTCGCCGCCGAAGGCGACAATGCTCGCATCGCCTGGATGCCCCGCGACCTCCGCTACGTCGAAAAACTCGCCACGCCCGATGTCACCATCGCCGACATTATCGGCGACCTCGATCCCATCCGCGCCGCTCGCGGCGGCCGCGATCTTTCCGACGAACTCACCATCCACTACGGCCTTCTCCCGCGCGCCAATCGCGGCATTTTCGCCATCAATGAACTCCCCGATCTCGCAGGAAAAATTCAGGTCGGCCTCTTCAACATCATGCAGGAAGGCGACATCCAGATTAAGGGTTACCCGCTCCGCCTCCCGCTCGATGTTCTTCTCGTTTTTTCCGCCAATCCCGAGGACTACACCGCGCGCGGAAAAATCATCACTCCGCTCAAAGACCGCATCGGCTCCGAAATCCGCACTCACTACCCAACCACCCTCGAAGAGGGTGTCGCCATCACCACCCAGGAGGCCTGGACTGGCCGCGACTCCGTCTACTGCGTCGAAGTTCCCGATTACCTCCGCGAACTCGTCGAAGAAATCGCCTTTCAGGCCCGCGATGACAAGCGCGTGGACAAGCGCTCCGGCGTCAGCCAGCGCCTCCCTATCAGCGTTCTCGAATCCGTCGTTAGCAGCGCTGAACAACGCGCCGCTCGCACCGGCGAAAAACTAACCGTAGCACGCGTCGCCGACGTTTACGCCGCTCTCCCCTCCATCACCGGCAAGCTCGAACTCGAATACGAGGGCGAACTGAAGGGCGCCGACACTATCGCCCGCGAACTCATCCGCGCCGCCAGCGGCCGAATCTTTTCCAAACGCTTTTCCGACGTGAATTTCCAGCCCATCATCCAGTGGTTTGAACTAGGCGGCGAACTCAAGCTCGCCGAACTCGCCGCGACCGCCGACCGCTACAAGCAGCTCGCCAACATTAAAGACTTGATGGATCACGTAGACCGTCTAGGCGCCGACAAAAAAGAACAGGCTCACGCCGCGGCCGCCGCCGAAATGATTCTCGAAGGTCTCTGGGCCCATCGCCGCATCGGCCGCAGCGAGGAACGCGGCTTCTTCGCCGACAAGCCCAAGCCGCAACCCGACCCCCGCGAAGGCGGTCCGAGCCGCCCCCCGCGCCGCAGCTATAACTGACGCCCATGAAATTCACCAAATTCACCAAATACACCGGCGAACCCGCCGACTCCATCGACCTCGAAGAACTCGTCAAGCGCCTCGGCGACTTCTTCCTACAATCCGGCTTCGAATCGCAATACTACGGCATCAACGAATTCGATCCGCAACGTTCGCTCGAAGCACTCAAAGAAGCCATCCTCCGCGCGCTTCAGGAAGGCGACCTCTTCCCGCAAGGGATCAACGAAGAATTGCGCAAAATGTTAGACCGCTCCGACGCTCTGAACAATCAGGAAATCAAAGACCTGATCGACAAGCTCGTCGAGCGCCTCTCGCAGGAAGGCTTCATTAATCCACAACGGCCGCCGCAAATCACTCCGCC
Source organism: Candidatus Acidiferrum sp. (assembly GCA_035703315.1). Lineage (GTDB taxonomy): Bacteria > Acidobacteriota > Terriglobia > Acidiferrales > UBA7541 > Acidiferrum. The sequence continues at coordinate 2,600 of DASSYL010000414.1, forward strand.
CAATCAAGCCACCGCCCGCGGCTCCGTCGGCTCTCCCATGGAGCGTAACAGCGAAGCTCGCTTCGAAATCACCGACAAGACCATCGACTTCCTCGGCTTCAAAACGCTGCGCGATCTTCTCGGCTCACTCGGCCGCAGCAGCTTCGGCCGCCATGACACCCGCGATCTCGCCACCGGCGTCGAATCCAGCGGCGCTTCCCGCCAATACGAATTCGGCGACACACTCAATCTCGATGTCAGCGAAACCCTTTTCAACGCCGTTCGCCGCGACGGCGCCAAAGTCCCCATCGACATCAACTACAAGGACCTCATGGTCCACCAGTGTGAATACCAATCCTCCTGCGCCACCGTCGTCATGCTCGATTGCTCCCACAGCATGATTCTTTACGGCGAAGACCGCTTCACTCCCGCCAAGCGCGTCGCGATGGCCCTCTCCCATCTCATTCGCACGCAATATCCCGGCGACTCGCTCAACCTGGTTCTCTTTCACGACTCCGCCGAAGAGGTTCCCCTCAACGAGCTCGCCCGCGTACAGGTTGGCCCTTTCTACACCAACACCCGCGAAGGCCTGCGCATGGCCCAGCGCATTCTTCTCCGCCAGCGCAAAGACATGCGCCAAATCATCATGATCACCGACGGCAAACCTTCCGCCCTCACGCTCGAAGACGGCCGCATCTACAAAAACGCTTTCGGCCTCGATCCCTTCGTCGTCAGCGAAACGCTCGAGGAAGTCAACAAATGCAAGCGCGCCAGCATCATGATAAACACCTTCATGCTCGCCACCGACTATTCCCTCGTCAATTTCGTCCAGAAAATCACGCAAATGTGCCGCGGCAAAGCCTACTTCACCACTCCTCACAACCTCGGCCAATACCTCCTCATGGACTTCATGCAGCGTAAAACGCGCCACATCCACTAGCCGCTTCAAAAAGTTGCTTCTCGATTGTCCTTGACATCCCCATACAATAAGACCACGCTCGCTCAGTGGTTTCGCCGTTTGAGGCGAAACTCCCGCTTCGCAGTCTAAACGCAGTTTCTTTAAGGCCAAGCTTCGCAGGCGCTAGCAGGGCACAACCCCTCGGTCCTTTTTCGTTCCCCTTACGCAGCCTGGCTTCCTGTTCGACGTACAGGTCAAAGCATCAAACACGCCAGCGGTTACAAGCCATACCACTCAAGCCCGACTCGCTTCGCGCGGGCGGAATCTGAATTTTCTAAAAAGGGAGAAATACTATGTCTGATAGCAACAAGAATGTTGTCCGTCGTCTTTTTGACGAAGTTTGGAACAAGGGTCAACAGCAAATTGCCGATGAACTCTTCGCTCCAAGCTACACTCATCACGACTCTTCCACGCCTGACGCCGGACGCGGCCCCGAAAGCGAAAAAAAGCGTGTTGCCATCTACCGCAATGCATTCCCCGACCTTCGCTTAACCGTCGAGGATCTCAGCGCCGAAGGTGAAACCGTCACCGCCCGTTGGTCTTGCCGCGGGACACACAGGGGCGATCTCAACGGGATTGCTCCCACCGGTAAGCAGTTCACCATTTCCGGAATCAGCGTGGCCCGCTTCACGAACGGCAAGATGGTGGAAGGTTGGGTCAATTGGGACGCTCTCGGCTTGATGCAGCAACTCGGCATCGTCCAGGAACTCGGCAAAGCCAAAGCCGCCGTTGCCGTACGATAAGCGGTTCCCTCTAGCCCAAAACCACGGAAGGCCCGATCACAATCGGGCCTTCCGTTTTTTCTTTGCAGCAGGCGTCAGGTACGGTTTCGGGTGCCCCGTCCTCGCCCGTTGGTTCAAAAAATCGAGGAAGGAGCTACGGTTCTCGTCCCACCTCTCTGCTAGACTAACCGCCCATGAAAACGATCATCTTCCGAACTCTCTTCCTCATCCTATTCACAACAACCCTCGCTGCCGCCCAAGACGTCATTCCCCTCTACCCCGGCACACCCCCGGGCTCCACGCCCGAAACCTATCCCGAAAAAACCTACTTCTCCAAACTCTGGAACACCGAAGTCGTCTCCAACGTCACCAAGCCGAGCCTGACGGTTTTCAAGCCCTCCCCTGAAACCAAAAACGGCACCGCCATCATCGTCGCTCCCGGTGGCGGCTTCATGGCCCTTTCCATCACCAGCGAAGGTACTGACGTCGCCAAATACCTGGCCGACAAAGGCGTCACTGCTTTTGTCTTGAAGTACCGCCTCGCCCACACTGGTGAAGACGCCACGCAGGAGTTCGCCGATCTCTACGAAAAGGACAAGCCAAAATTCCAGGAACTGGTCGGCAAGGTTATTCCTCTAACCATCGCCGATGGCCTAGCTGCGGTCACCTACGTTCGCCAGCACGCCTCCGAATTTGGCGTCTCGCCCGACCGAGTCGGCATCATCGGATTCTCCGCTGGCGGCACGGTCGCCGCCGGTGTTGTCTACCATTACGCGCCGGAAGGCCGCCCCGCCTTCGTAGCCCCAATCTACGCCGCCGCCGGCCGGCTCAAAGACAATCCCGTTCCCGCCGATGCTCCGCCCATGTTCATCGCCGCCGCCACCGATGACAATCTCGGCCTCGCTCCCGACAGCGTCGCGCTCTACCAAAAGTGGACCGAGGCCCACAAATCCGTCGAACTCCACATGTACGCCAAAGGCGGCCACGGCTTCGGCATGAACAAGAACAACATCCCCACCGACCACTGGATAGACCGCTTCGCCGAGTGGCTAGACCTGCAAGGCTTCCTGAAGAAGTAGCGAGCGATGTAGCGGACGCCTTCTGAGGCGGCTTTCCGAGGAATCCCAGCAAAAACAAATCATAAAGCGACCTAGGCGCTACACTCCCCGTGAGTTCTACCACCGGTGGAGTTTGGTCAGCCTGCCAATCAGGCAGAAGCCATTTCCCCCACATTCGAAAGCCGCGCCCACTCCAAAGCTCTCAACGTACCTAG
>DASSYL010000426.1:0-4392 GCA_035703315.1 Candidatus Acidiferrum sp.
CTCGCGAAGTCCGGAGCGAAGAGCGTGATCGCACTCGAAATTAGTGCGCCAGAGAAGGGGGACTTGGGCATCACTTGGGTTGATTGGAATCCGACTCCCGCCGATAAAGACATGGGGATCTGGAAGGAGGTAACGCTCACCGCGCGCGGGCCAGTCGCGATCCGCAATCCATTCGTGAAAACTCAGCTCAGCGCGGACTTTACGTCGGCCGACCTGACGATTTCGGCCGACCTCCGCAATGACTCAAGCACGCCTGCGAAGGGAACACTGGTTGCGGAAATTGACGGCAAGACCATCGAGCTGCCCGTCGAGCTGGCGGCCGGAGAAACCAAGCTGGTCCGCCTCGAACCCGAGCATTTCGCCGCTCTGAAGCTGGCACGGCCAAAACTCTGGTGGCCCTACACTGTCGGCACACCCTATCTCTACAAGGCGAAGCTTCAATTTGACTCGGGCAAAGAACTCTCCGATTCCGCCACAGTTGCTTTCGGTGTTCGGCAAGTCAGGAGCGAACTCACCGATAAAGGACATCGCGTCTTCAAAATCAACGGCAGGCGGATTCTGATCCGCGGCGCCGCCTGGGCGCCGGACATGTTTCTGCGGCCCATGTCGAAGAAACTCGACGCCGACCTGCGCTACGTAAAGCACATGGGCTTGAACACGATTCGTCTGGAAGGCCGCATCGACCGCGACGAATTGTTCAATAAGACCGATGAAATGGGCATTCTCGTGATGCCCGGCTGGACGTGCTGCGATATGTGGGAGCAATGGAAAGACTGGACGGAGGAAACGCACAAGATTGCAGCCGATTCCATGGCCGATCAGGCCCGCCGCCTGCGCAATCATCCGAGCGTATTTGTCTGGCTGTACGGCAGTGACGGGCCGCCGCCCGCCGACGTCGAGAAGATGTATCTTTCGGTTCTCTCCGATGCCGAATGGCCCAATCCCTCCGTCTCTTCCGCCAGCGAAACGCCAACCACGGTCACCGGAAAATCCGGCGTGAAGATGACCGGTCCCTACGAATACGTGCCGCCGGTGTATTGGCTGGCTGACACGCAGGCGGGCGGAGCCTACGGCTACAACACCGAAACCAGCCCCGGCCCGGCGATCCCCACGCTGGAAAGCGTGAAGCGCTTCATTCCCAAGGAACATCTCTGGCCGATCGACGGAGTCTGGAACTACCATGCGGGTGGCGAGCGGTTCACCACGGTGAATGTTTTTAACGACGGATTGAATCGCCGCTACGGACCGGCCATCTCGCTCGAAGACTATGAGCGCAAGGCGCAAGCCGTTGCGTATGACGGCGAGCGCGCCATGTTCGAAGCCTATGGCCGCAACAAGTACACGTCTACGGGCGTCATCCAGTGGATGCTCAACAACGCATGGCCTTCGCTCATCTGGCATCTCTACGACTACTATCTCGTTCCGGGTGGCGGTTATTTCGGTACGAAAAAGGCCATGGAGCCGTTGCACGCGCAGTATGGCTACGACGATCAGAGCGTTGCCGTTGTGAATGACACCTACGTCGAGCGCAAGGGAATGAAAGTGCGCGCCCGAGTCTATTCGCTCGAAGGGAAGCTGCTCGCCGACAAGGAAGAGTCCGTGGACGTTCCAGCGGATGGCGCGATGAAAGCCTTCGATGTGCCGAAGGCGGAAGGGCTTACCATGACTTTTTTTCTGCGCCTCGATTTGCGCGACGCGCGCGGAAGAGCCGTAAGCGACAACCTCTATTGGCTCTCGGCGAAACCCGATACGCTCGACTGGGCCAAGAAGCAGGACACGGTGTACACGCCGCAGGCCGAATTTGGCGATCTGACCGGCCTCGCCACGTTGCCCGAAGTCCATCTCGAGACAAGCGCGACGATCGAACAAGCCGCCAACGCGACGGCTGGAAAAGTGCACATCCGTGTGAAAAATCCTTCTGCCGGCGTGGCGTTCCAAATCCGGTTGCGCCTTGCGAATAAGAAGGACGACCTCGACGTCGTTCCGATCTTTTGGGACGACAACTACTTCTCTCTGTTGCCGGGCGAAGAGCGCATTATTTCGGCCGAGTACGACGCTTCGGAGCTGCACGGCGTGCACCCAGTCCTTCAGGTCGGCGGATTCAACATCGCGTCCGGCGAGATCGTGCTCGGTCGAACACACTAAGCACGCTCGCCGCGTTGCTTTGCCGGGCATCGTCGGGCACAATGCCGCCCGATGCGTATCCACACTCCCGGTACCAAGCGAATGCATTTGGCACTCGCCTTCCTTTTTGTCGTTTCGCTAGCCGGCTGCGCAACCGCCTGCGCTCAAAGTTCCAAACTTGCGGCCGCCGAAGCGGCCATCCAACAACGAATTTCCTCCAGCGGAGCAGATGTCGCTGTCTACTTCAAAACGCTCGATGCCAAGTTTGAATGGTCAGTGCGGCCCGACGACGTGTTCCACGCCGCCAGCACCATGAAAATAGCGGTCATGATCGAGCTGTTTCACCAGGTTCAGCAGGGCAAGGTAAGCTTGGACGACAAGATTGTGGTCAACAACGAATTCCGCAGCATCGTGGACGGCTCGCCGTACAAGCTCAGCGCCGCGGATGACTCTGAAGCGGATCTCTACAGGTCCGAAGGGCAATCCCGGACGCTGCGCGACCTCTGCGAGCTGATGATCACTGCCAGCAGCAACTTCTCGACCAACCTGCTCATCGAAAAGCTCGGAGTGGAGAATATTCGCGCCACTGTTCATGCGCTAGGAGCGGATGGCGTGGTCGTTCTCCGCGGCGTCGAGGACGGCAAGGCATTCGAAAAGGGTCTGAACAATACAGTCACTGCCCGCGGGCTCGCAGCGCTGCTGGAAGTGATTGCTCAAGGGAAAAGGGCGGACAGCGTCAGTTCGCAAGAAATGCTCGGAATCCTCAAGCGGCAGAAATTCAACGAAGGCATTCCCGCCGGCTTACCTCCAGGCATTGCGGTGGCGCACAAGACCGGCGAGATCACGAAAATTCATCATGATGCGGCCATGGTGTTCGCAAAGCGGCCCTATGTTCTGGTGATTCTGGTCCGCGGCCTGGCGGACCGCAAACAAAGCGCCGCGCTTATGGCGCAGATCAGCGGCGAATTGTACCGGGCGACTCAGTAGTTCACCGTTAGCGCAACCCGCTCGGTGCATGGGATCATCTCATGTGGGAGAAATCGCGTAACTTTTTATAGCCGGACGGGTTTCACCTAGGATAGGTTCATCGAATTCGGTTCGTTGGGAGAGGGAATTGACCATGAAGACTTTGTCGAGGGCTTTGCTGGCAAGCGCTAGCCTGCTGCTGCTCGCCGGAATCGGTTTTGCCGACACGCTGGAGCTGAAAGACGGCCGCGTGCTGCAGGGCAAGTACCTGGGTGGAACCCAGGCGGTCCTGCGTTTTGAAGTGAACGGCGATGTGCAAACCTTTCCCACCAACGACATCGTTGCACTGACGTTCACTCGCAACTCGGGTTCCGCGCCGGCTCCTGCCGCCGCTCCTCCGCCACAGGCCGATCCAGCCCCAGCCCCTGCGCCGGCTCCTCCGCCGCCTGCTGCTGCAAATTCCTACGCGGGCGGTGACGTCAGCGTCCCCGCAGGGCAGTCCATCCTCGTCCGCATGATTGACGGCGTGGATTCTTCCCGAAATCACGTGGGCGATCTTTTTCACGCGAGCTGGGAAACCGATTTGAACGTCAACGGCGTCCTGGTCGCTCGCAAAGGAACCGACGTTTATGGACGCCTGGCGAGCTCGGATAAAGGGGGAACTTTTTCCGGGAAGTCCGAGTTGCAACTGGAACTCACGCGCCTTGTGATTGATGGCCGCGACTATCCCGTCGTCAGCAGCGACTACAACGTGCAGGGCAAGAGCCAGGGGTCGTCCACTGCAAAGAAGGTCGGCGGTGGTGCCGTAGCAGGCGCTATCATCGGCGGAATCGCGGCCGGCGGCAAAGGAGCCGCGATCGGCGCGGCTGCCGGTGGCGGAGCCGGTGCCGGCGTGCAAATCCTGACCAAGGGCGACCGTGTCAAAGTGCCCAGCGAAACGCTGCTAGAATTCCGGCTGCAGCAGCCGGTCACCATTACCCCGACTTCGCGTTAACCCGCGCCGCTAAGTCTCGGCCATCCAGTTACTTGCCGCGTAGGGGTGTCTCTTAGGAATCAAGATCGGCAAATTCCGGTTTGCCGCTTCTACTGTTAGTGACTATGCTAACACCTTCAAAGCCTGGGGGGCGTATGCCGAAAGAAAAGCCGCAAGTGAACATCGGGGAAGTCATCAAGACCTATCGCAGCCAACGCGGGCTGTCGCAGGGCGACATCGAGCGCCGTACCGGCCTTCTGCGCTGCTACTTGTCTCGCGTGGAGAACGGGCACACCGTGCCTTCGCTCGAAACCCTCGCCAAGATCGCC
>DASSYL010000430.1:0-2634 GCA_035703315.1 Candidatus Acidiferrum sp.
AGGTCTTCCATCGCGAAAATCGCGGTTACCGGGCAAACCGGCACGCAAGCGCCGCAATCGATACATTCCGTCGGATTGATGTAGAGCTGCGTTACGCCTTCATGTTCCGGTTCATCCTTGCGAGGGTGGATGCAATCCACCGGGCACACGTCGACGCAGGCAGTGTCCTTGGTGCCGATGCACGGTTCGGCAATCACATAAGCCATTCAGCTTCTCCTTTGTATCGCCCGCTGGCCGTAGCCTCAGCGGCCGGCACAATCTTTAGTTTCAGGGCTTGTCCGACAAACCCTGGGCTGTAATTGGAATTCGGGATGCCCCCGTCCACAAGATTAGTGTACCCGCCGACACAACGTTTCTCAACTCAGGCGTCAGCGCTGCGACTTGAGAAACGCGCCGAGCTGTTCGTACTGATCGGAGGCAATGTAGTCCACTCCGGCTTTGGCGGCGGCAGCCCAGCGCTTCTTCACGGCTTCCTGCGATCCAAAGTTGTAACTGCGGAACCAGCCGTTGCAGCTTAATTCCGGCGGAGTCGCGCCGTCCAACGTGTAAAAACGGATCCACAGATTTTTCGCGTGCGCATACCGGACCAAAGAAGCCAGCCTGGCTTCCTTCTCGGCCGTCCACTCGCCAGCCTTGGGCTGGCCGTCAGGTTCAATCACATGCCAACTGTTGTTCCACCACCGGTGGTAGTTGTCCGCTGGACGCGGCTCAAGCACGTCGGGCGGCGCGCTGGGGTCTTTGGTGTTTGTCTGCACCGCTCCAAACACCAAAAGCCGCCCGCCTGCGGGCACTTGGTCGTAAAAGGCAGCCTTCTGCACGTCCGATTCTCCCGTCAACACCAGAATCGGCTGGAGGTCCAGCGCCTCTGTCTGCTCGATGCTCGCTGTGCGCGGCGCACTGGTGATCCAATCCTTGTATTGCGAAAGTAGCTGCCAGATCGCCGCGAGGTGCTCCGGCTCCTCCGACTTCAAGTCCAAATTGAGTGTGATCAGCGGCCAGTCACCATGATTGCCTTCACGCATCGCTTTTTCGACAATCGGCCGTACACGCTCGAAGAAATACTCGCGCATTCCCGGCTCCGCTCCGGTAGTAGGAGCCCCGTGGCTCACAACCGAACTCATCTGGCCCGTTCGCGGATTTTTTCCCCAAAGCAAATCCTGCTCGATCGCGAGAGGCGTTCCGGCGGAAAGCGCGCGGTCAATGCGGTCGCCCCACCATTCAAAATAGGGATAGCAGTTGTGCGCGTCCAAGAGCACGCGCGCGCCTGGACGCCACCCTGGCCGTAACTGATTTGTTCCAGGCTTGGAGTCAGCGGCGGCCGTTAAAGAAACCGCCGCCGCTAACAATACGATCTGTAGAATCCGAATCGGGCGCATCCTTCCCCCTTTGTCGCGAGTCAGGATATTCCCTTTAGTCGAATTCGCGGGCAAGCGCAATTTTAGGGACGCCTCAGAAGGACAGCCGCAACGCGAACTGCATCACGCGCGGATCGCCTGCAAGGGAGGTGATTTTACCTGCCGAGCCGCTGCTGAAGTTATTGCTCGGCTGACCGAACTGAACCGTGTTGGTGAGGTTGAACACTTCCCATCGAAACTGCAAGCCGACGGACTCATGAATGGGAAAATCACGCATCAGCGCGAAGTCGAATACATTGGTGTGCGGCCCGCGCAGCGTGTTGCGACCGACATTGCCGAGAAACCCGGGGCTCTGCAGCTGATACGCATCCGTCACGCCCGGGGCAAGCGCGGCGCAAGAGTTGTTTCCCGCGACGAAAAACCAGCAATCCACGTTGCCAACGACGTGGGGATCGCCAATCTGAATCGGAGTCGCTGCCACTGCGCCAAACGCGTCCAGCGAGTTCGCGATGCTGCCTCCAGAACTCACAGTAAATGGCCGGCCGCTCGCAAATGTATACACACCGGAAGTTTTGAAGCCTCCGATGATGTACGAAAGGATTCCTTCGCGCACAAATTTACGGTTTTGCCCGAACGGCAGTTCGTACACGTAGCTGGCCACCAGGCGATGCGGTGTGTCGAAGTCGCTTGGACCGAACCAGGAACTGTAGTTCCGTCCATTCGGAGCGCTGCCGGAATTGGTCTCCAACTCCTGCGGCGTATTGTCGATGCTGCGCGAATACGTGTACGCGAAGCGTACGCTGTAACCATTCTTAAAGCGTCGCTCCAGGCTGGCTTCGAGGCCGTTGTACTTGGCCATCCCGGCTGGCAACTGATATTCGATGTATCCAAACGTGGGGAAAGGGCGTGGCGTTCCGACCTGGCCAGTCGAATCAAAAAGGGGCTGGTTCAAGTCCGCAAGAACGTTCAAGTGCGCCGAGTGCGTCCCGACATAGTCAAGAGCGCCGATGAAGTTTTGGCCGAGGTCGCGCTGCACGCCGAGGCTCCACTGCTGCACGTAAGGCGTCGGTGTGTGCGGATCCACGGCTCGTATGCGCACATTGCGCAACAAGCCCGGCTGGTTGGGATCGAGCGAATTGGCCGGAAAACCGTCTTGCAGCAGGAACAATGGCGCAGACGCGGTCGAAGGCGCCGATTGCACATTATTCACGATGAACGGTGCGTTCAGCGCCAGCTGGTCCTCGCTGCCGAACCGCTCAAAGAGCATGTAGTAAATTCC
>DASSYL010000549.1:0-2561 GCA_035703315.1 Candidatus Acidiferrum sp.
AGCAAGTCCTCCCAAAATTCCTCTTCGCCGTAGGCGCCGGTGACGTATGCCGTGGTCGCGCCATGCATGTAACGGATATCGCGTGTGTGGCGGCTATTGCCGCCGCGAAAATCCTTGATCGCGCTTTCGAGAATCAGCACCCGGGCGCCCGCCCGGCGCGCGCAGATCGCCGCGCATAGCGCCGCGTTGCCGCCGCCAATGACGAGCACGTCGTAGGGTCCGTTCGGTAGTTTTATAAGTGATTCGGTGGCCACTCGAATAATTCCTTTTCACCACTCAGGACACGAAGAGCGCGAAGTTGAACACGAACTTCCCCTTCCTATTTCCTCCCCCGCACCGCGGGGGAGGATGAAGGTGGGGGTATCCTTCGTGACCTTTGTGATCTTCGTGGTGAATCCCTACTGCGCCCGCGGTACGCCCAATTCGCGGCGCGCTCTTTCAAGGAAACTGTAGTCGACGATCTGAGAAACCGTAAAGGGCTGCGTCACTTTCGAATCTTCGCGCACCATGTCGATCATCAACTGCATGCCTTCGTTTTTGACCGACATGTCTCGGATGATGCCGCGATTGAACTGCTTGAGCATCTCACCCGCGAGCCGCCGGTCGTTAAGCTGCCACTGTTTCATGATGATATTGATGATCTCCTCGCGGTTGCGCGAATCGAGACTGAAAATGAATCCCCGCAAAGTTGCCCGCACCATCGTGTAAACTTCATCGGGATTCTCCTGAATTTTTTTGACCAGCGCGCCGAAGCCGTTCTGGGGAAAGCTCAAGATATCTCCGACGAAGAGCAATTCACCATAACCCTTTTCCACGGCGATAATGTTTTCCGGCACGCCCAACAGCGCCGCGTCCACCGCGCCGGACTCCAGCGCCGTCAGCCGATTGCCTCTGAGCGGAACCACCGTGACATCGCGACCGGGTTCGAGGCCAAAGTGCTTGAGAGCGGCGTCCGCCATCAATGTCGCCGTGCCGCCGGTGGTGCTGCCCGCGACTTTCTTGCCTTTGAGATCGCGCGCCGCGCGAATGTCTTTTCTGACGATGAAGGATTGCAGCGGACGGTCCACGGCGCAGGCGAGGATTTTCGCCGGGGCGCCGCGCACGATGCCTTGAATGATGCCGTTGACCGCCGCGCTGTAGTCGATATCGCCGCGAATGAAAGCCGCATTGACCGCCTGCGTCGACATGAAAATCGTCTCCAGCTCGATCCCTTGCTCCCGGTAGAATCCCTTGTGATAGGCAGCGTGGAAAGGCAGAAAGCCGATATTGGTCGATTGGATCCCCATCCTGACTTTTTTTAGCGACGACTGCGCGTCGGCGCGAGCGGGAACGATGAGGAAAAATATCAATAGCCAAAGCGCATGGATCAGCATGGCTCAAACCTCACAGCCGCCGAGATATATCGAGTTACAGGGCGAGGGTTTCAGGGGCGAAAAGATCATCGATCTTGGGTTTCTGTTCGAGGATGCCCTGTTGGATTTGGTATTCCAACAAGGTCTCCAGCGATCTGCGGGCGCAGCCTTCGCGAAGACTGTAATGAAATTCTTCTCCCATGACTTCTTTTTCCCAGGCGGCTTCGCGCCGCTGCTTTTCGTCGCGATAGCCGTCCGCCAGCGAGTTGGCTTGTTTCAAGGCGGCAAACAGACCACTCACAACGGCTGGATGAGCTTTGACGATTTCCTCGCGCAAAGCGAACAGATGGTTTGTCGTATAGGCGCCGGTGCGGCGATAGAATTGTTTCTCCGCCTCGCGAAAGTCGCGCAGCAGATAGCGCATGCTCGGACTATCGTGGAGCGCGTAGGGCTCCAGCGCCACGTCGATCTCGCCGCCCTCGACCAATTCCACCGCGTGTTCGCGGGTGCGCGGCGGCGCAATGAAGTTCACGCGCACCTCCGGTGGCGGCGGCCGCAGACTCTCTTCGGCGATGTCGGGCTCCGCCACGAACCACTCGATGTCTTTGGGCTTGACGCCGAACTCATTCTGCAAAATTCCCTTGAGCCACACCGGCGTGGTGGCGTTATAGCGATGCACCGTGGCGCGCTTTCCAGCTAATTCGGAGGGGTGCTGCAACGGCGAATTGGTGCGGCAGTACATGCAACGCAGGCGAAAACGGCGCGAGAGAAATACCGGCAAGGCGATCAGCGGCACGCCACGCAGGCGCGCCAGAATATAGGAGGAGATCGACAGCTCGCCGCCATCAATCTCACCGGCGATGATCGCCCGGTGGCGCGCGCCGACGTTGTCGAGACCGTCGCCGAAGCGGGTCTGAAGTTTTAGTTCGATGCCGCTGGCCCGCGCCGATCCGTCGAACAGAGCCTGCGTAATCGGCGACCGGCTCAGGCCGATGGTCAGAGGCAAATCACTCATTGTTTGGTCCTCATAATCGCTTTACAGCCCGCTCGCACGGACAACTTCTTCAACGACGCTGTGGTCGACAATTCGCTGATACGAAAGTTCGACGGGTTGACCCAGACTCCGGCTCAGTAGATCCAACGACACTTGAAACTGCCGTTCGGTAAAATAGGGATAGGAGACTGTCAGTCCATCTTCGTAGGCCGTTT
>DASSYL010000550.1:0-10837 GCA_035703315.1 Candidatus Acidiferrum sp.
CGAATGCGATCGTGGCCATGGGGACTTCGAATGAGTCGACATTGCTGGTGGTGGGCCAGGAAAAGCTCAAGGACTCGCTGGATGCGACGGCATCCTCCGTGGAGAAAAGGCTGAAAGAGATTTACACGAACTACCGGCCGATTTCGCAACGCAAAATGGCGGTGGGAGGCTCACCGGCGACCGAGTACAAATATCGCGGGACGGCCGATGAGCATGACTGGTCAGGAACGCTGGTGGTGGTTGGGCGCGGAAAAGACGTACTGACGATTTTGGGGATGACCTACGCGGACAGCGATTTAATTCAGATCCAGGAAAATGTGATTGCGCGAGCGATTGCCAGCACGAGCTTTGATGTACCGAAGTACGCGGCGGAGAAGTAAGCACGGTACGAAGCAGAGATTCCCGCCGAAGCTTGGGCTGCGATGGCAAAAAGTCGGGTCGGCTCCCGCACTCCAAATAAGACGCAGGAATCAGGCGGGTTCGGGGGAGCCGGAGAGATGTTTGTGCTCGCGGATCAGGCCGATGAGTGCCTGGGCGGCGCGAGGTAAGCTGCGATCACGGCGATAGACCAGACCAAGTTCGCGGAACAGGTCCACTCCATCCACGCTGAGTAACTTCACTTCCCCGGCTTTGACTTGGTCTTTTGCAAAACTTTCACTAATGAAGGAAACGCCGGCGTCAGCCCCGACGAAGCGCTTGATCATGCCAATGCTGGGAAGTTCCATGGCGACATGGACGCGCGAGCGGTACGGGCGAAAAAGTTTGTCCAGAACCTGGCGCGTGTAGCCGGTACGAGGAAAGATCAAGGGCTGGCCAGCAACTTCCTCGAGAGTGACTTTGCTGCGGCCAGCGAGTGGATTTTTAGAGCTGACCATGAAGCGCATTCGGTCTTTGTAAATATGGTGCACCTTGAGGTTGGGGGATTTGAGAGGCAACGTGACAATGCCAACGTCCACGGAGCCGTCTTCCACACGCTGCAGAATTTTGTGGCTGAAATTGCGGTAGATGCTGATGTGGACTTGCGGGTACTTGCGCTGAAATTCGGCAAAGATGTCGGGGAGAAGATAGAGACAGGTGGCTTCATTGGCGCAAAAAACGACCGGTCCCTGTACCACGTTGCCGCGATCGGCGACTACCTGGACGGATTCGTCACGGAGGCGCAGGAGACGTTCAGCATAATCGAAGAGGACTTCGCCGGCAGGCGTAAGCTCGACGGACTTAGCCGAACGATCGAGGAGTTTGGCGCGATAAGCTTGTTCGAGCTGGCGAATCTGCGCGCTGACCGCGGACTGTGAGCGAAAAACCTTTTGTCCCGCGCGAGAAAAGCTTTTTAGCTTGGCAACGAACACGAAAGTAGTAAGTTGATCGAAGTCCATAAGTGGCGGTAGTGCCCCGGATTATAGCGGAAACACGGGCAGAAAAAGAAGCAATCCTCCTGGTGTGAGAGAAATCAAACGGAAACTGCATGAGAAGCGGCGATGTGCTGCGATTCTACAGGCATTGCAAAATGAGATGTACGCTTCGCGAGTACGGAAAGCCAGGTTTCCTCGACCGTCCCCTGCAAGTGGATGGGCTGAACCCGAAGCATGGGCAGATGGCCGCGGCGGGACAGCAAGCGGGCCGCACGAGGACTGCCGGTGCGATCGAGATGTTCCTGCAGTACCTGACGGAGCCAGATATCTTCCTGGCCAGAAATTTCTTCGATGGAGACAAAGTCGCGATGCAGCACGTCTTCGGCTTCGGCGCGCAAGACGTAGGCGAGGCCGCCGGTCATGCCGGAACCGAAATTGAGTCCGAGTGGGCCGAGGACGAGCACTGCGCCACCAGTCATATATTCGCAACCGTGCTGGCCAACGCCTTCGACGACGGCGAGAGCGCCACTATTGCGGATCGCGAAGCGCTCACCAGCTCGGCCAGCGACAAACAGTTGCCCGGAAGTAGCACCATAGAGAACGGTATTGCCCGCGAGGACGTCGCCACGGCGGGAAGCATTGGATCCTGCGGTGATGGAGATGATTCCTCCGGAGAGTCCCTTGCCGACGTAGTCGTTGGCCTCGCCATGGAGCGTAAAGTCGATGCCGGCGCCGAGGAACGCGCCGAAACTTTGTCCGGCGCTGCCGCGGAATTCCCGAGAAATGCCGCGCAATACGGTTTGGCCGGCGGCGCGAGCCCGAGCGAGTTCGCCGCTGAGGTTTGCGCCGACGCTGCGATCGGAATTGCGGATTGGCGCGATATGGGCTGGCGTCTCGGAGCTTTCTGAATGCGCGGCCGGAGCTTCACTGAGCGAAGCGTGCAGACCCGGCGTCTGCTGCGGAGCCACGCGGAAAGACATGTTGGACTCGAGCGCGAGGGCGGGCGTTTCCGCATAGTTCGGCGAACGCGGGCGGAGGGTTTCGTAAGCGCCTTTAAGCTCGCCGAGCGAATTGGCTCCAAGATCAGCAAGCTTTCTGCGAATCTCGTCGGCGAGGGCGCGGAAGTACGAGACGACCATTTCGGGTTTGCCGGTGAAGCGGGCACGCAAAGTTTCGTCCTGCGTGGCGATGCCTACCGGACA
This sequence comes from Candidatus Acidiferrum sp., assembly GCA_035703315.1. Taxonomy (GTDB): domain Bacteria; phylum Acidobacteriota; class Terriglobia; order Acidiferrales; family UBA7541; genus Acidiferrum. The sequence continues at coordinate 2,555 of DASSYL010000550.1, forward strand.
CGTGTTGAGGTGGCATTGGCGGGCCATGACACACCCAATGGCGAGAAGCGAAGCGGTGCCGAAGCCGAATTCGTCGTCGCCAAGAATCGCGCCGATGATGATGTCGCGAGAGAATTTCAGGCCTCCGTCCACGCGGAGAGAGAGTCGTGAACGGAGGCCCGCGCGAACCAGAGTCTCATGGGTTTCGCGCAAACCGATTTCCCAGGGCAAAGCAGTGTTCTTGATGGAGGTAAGCGGCGAAGAGCCGGTGCCGCCGTTGTGGCCGCTGATGGTGATGACGTCGGCGCCCGCTTTGGCTACGCCCGCGGCGATGATGCCGACACCCGCGCCTGAGACTAGCTTGACGCCGATGCGGGCTCGCGGATTGACGGCGCGCAGGTCGTGGATGAGCTGTGCGAGGTCTTCAATGCTGTAAATGTCATGATGCGGGGGCGGCGAGATGAGTGGCGTCCCGGGCGTGGCATGGCGAATACGCGCGATGTACGGCGTGACTTTTTTAGCCGGAAGCTGGCCGCCTTCGCCGGGCTTGGAGCCTTGCGCCATCTTGATTTCGAGTTCTTGCGCGTGCACGAGGTAGTCGGAGGTGACGCCGAAGCGGCCGGAAGCGACTTGTTTGATCTTGTTGGCGGCGTGCGGTTCGTTCGTCCAAAGATCGGGATCTTCGCCACCTTCGCCGGTGTTGCTGCGGCCGCCGAGCTGGTTCATGGCAAGCGCGAGGGTGCGGTGGGCTTCGGGACTGAGCGATCCGAGCGACATGGCTTGTGTGCTGAATTTTTTGAGGATGGACTCGGCCGGCTCGACTTCGTCGATGGAAATTGGAGCGGAGGCGACGGTGTCGAGCAGGTCGCGCAGGAAAACGACGCCGTTGGTGTCGGCAAGCTCTTCGAATGCGGGATACTTGCCTGCTTGAGGCGCTTTGACGTGCGCGTGAATGCGGCGGACGACTTCAGGCGAGTTGGCGTGTAATTCCGCCCCTTTGCGGAAGCGATACAGACCCGCGTCAGGCATCTCTTCACCGGACTTGGCGAAGGATTCGCTGTGCATACGAAGATAGTCGGCAAGCAGATCGTCGAGTGTTTTCTGGCCGGCAAAGTCGGCGGCGTCTTCGAAGAATTCCGCGCAAAGGTCTTCCGACAGGCCGACGATTTCGAACAAATAACTGTTGCGGTAGCTGGCGAGCGTGGAGACGCCCATGCGGGCAAGGACTTTGCGGAGGCCGGCGTAGGTGGCACTGCGGACTTTGTTGAAGCCGGCTGGCTCTTCGGCTCCGGCGAACTGTTCGGTGAGGTACGGAACGACAGCGCTGGCGCCTGCGGCGACCAGCAGCGCGACATGATGTGTGTCGAAGGCCTGCGCCGTTTCGACAACCAACGGAACGTCCCACAAACCTTCACGCACCATGGATTTCCATTGGGCGGCGGTAGCCAGCAGCGCCGGAAGCGCCGCGCGATCCTGCGCTATGCCGCGATCGGACAGGAGGAAGAGCCCCGGGCGCGCGTGGCCACCCAGAGGGGTAGATAAGCACTGAGCGATTGCGCCACGTGCACCCGGGACTCCCGTGTTGGCAGGAAACGTAAAATTGGTGGACTGCACCGGACCGAATTGCGCGGCCAGATCGGCGAATTCGCCTTGCGCGAGGATCGGACCAGGCAGCACGACTCCACCCGGAGCAGCGGCATTTCCGGGCAAGCGAACTTCGAGCGACATAACGTGCGTTTCGCGCAGCGGATCGATCGGCGGATTGGTGACTTGCGCAAAACGCTGCTTGCAGTAATCCCAAAGAGTGCGCGGCAAATTGGAGAGAAAAGCGGGCGGAGCGTCGTCGCCCATGCTCCAATCGGCCTCTTTGCCGTGAATGAGCGCGGAGAAAAGAATCTTGAATTGGTCTTCAGTCCAACCGCATGCGGCCGCAATGCGCCGCGGCGCTTCAATCGGCTGAAGCGTGGAAGCGACGGACGTGTCGAGACGGCGAACCGTTGGAGGCGTGAGCCTCGACTGATGGCCGCCGAGGCGCTTGAGAATGTCGCGCCAGCGAAGGAGCACACCGGATTCGGGCTTGGCGATAATCATTTCGCCGGGGCCGAGGCGGTGGCGTTCGGCGATGCGCGATTCTTCAAAGTCGACCAGGCCGGTCTCGGAGCCGACGACAAGCAGGCCGTCGTGGGTGAGAGTGTAGCGCATCGGGCGCAGCCCATTGCGGTCGAGCTTCGCACCAACGTACTGGCCGTCGGAGAAAATCAAAGCGGCAGGACCGTCCCAAGGTTCGCTTTGCTGCGAGAGAGCAGCGAGTGCTCCTTTGACATCGCGCGAGAGCAGCGGATCGTTTTCAAAAGCCGGAGGCACCAGAGCCAGCATGGACTCTTCGGCAGAGAAGCCCTCGAGAAGTTTGACTTCGAGGGCGTTGTCAAAGCTGGCGGAGTCGCTGACGTTGTTTTCCAGTGCTTCGAACCATGAACCCACAGTGAGCTGCTCGCGAAGCTGCTTTTCCTTGGCGCGCAGCCAGCGGCGATTGGAAACGATAGTGTTAATTTCGCCGTTGTGCGCGACGTAGCGGAAAGGCTGCGCGAGGCTCCAGGACGGCTGCGTGTTGGTGGAGTAGCGCTGATGAAAAATGACGAAGGTCGTTGCAAAAGAAGGCTGGCGAAGGTCTTCGAAAAATTGGGGAAATTGCCAGGGCGTCAGCAGGCCTTTGTACACAACGGTCTGTGAGGAAAGCGAGCAGACGTAACATCGCGCGGGCAGCAGCGATTCTGCCTTTTTTCGGAGGATGGGGAGGCGCCGCTCGAAACCGTCGGAGTGCCGTGCAACGTGAAACGGCGCTACGAAGAATTGCCAGGACTCTGGCATGGTTTCAAGGGCGCGGCGTCCCATACAGTTGGGATTTGTGGGCACGAGGCGCCAGCCGAGAACGCGGAGGCGCTCCTGATCGGCCGCGGCTTCGATGGCGGCTTTGGCAGGAGCGACCGAGTCGGACGGAAAGAAAGCAAAGCCCAAGCCGAACTGTTCGGGAAGCTCGATTCCCTGCTCAGCCGCTTTGGCACGGAAAAATTGCGTAGGTAACGCGGCGAGGAGACCCGCGCCATCGCCGCTTGCGCCGTCGGCATCTACGCCGCCACGGTGCGTGAGACGTTCGAGCGCGGTAAGCGCGTAATCGATGATGTCGTGGCCTGCGGGTCCGCCGAGGCGAGCGATAAAACCGGTGCCGCAGGCGTCATGGTCCGGGTGGCCCCAGTTGGGGCGCACACGTTCACTCGACCGCCACTGGCGCCATTGGGACGGCAGGTCCATGTTCGTTTATAGGGGCAGGGGGAGGATTCTGTACAACGCAGAAATTCGATATTCAAAATTGAATTTCTGATTACTGAGATTTTGCAGCGAAAACAACGAAAAACGTCAGAATTTGGTGGGCTCGGTGAAGTGGAAGCCGGTGGCTTTCATGGCCGGAACGACCATTTCAAAGGCTTCTTCCGCCGTGGTACGAACGGAGGGACTCATTTCCTGAACGTTCTGTAAAAGCTCGATGAGAGATTGGTTAAAGCGGAAATTGCGCACGGCGTTTGTCACCGTGCCGTTTTCCACGAGAAACAAGCCGTCGCGAGTCATGCCGGTCATGATTTTCTCGTAGGGGTCAACTTCGCGAATGTACCAAACGCGGGTAACTAACAGGCCGCGGTCGGTGTCAGCGACCATTTTTTCCACCGAAGAGTTGCCGCCGCCGAAGACCAGATTCATAGGCGCTTCACCATACTCATTTGGCAAGCCGAATCCGTGGCCGGTTGGTTTCTTGCGAGCTTTCTTCGCACTGGCGCGGGAATAGACGAGATTTCGGGGAATACCTTTTTCCACCAGCGAAACGGGTTGGCGCGGCATGCCCTCGCCATCGAAGGGAGCGCCGAGCTGAAACGGGTGGTACACGTCGTCCACGATCGAAATGTTCTTTCCAAAGAGCTGTTTACCCATGCGTTTGTTAAGACAAGAGCGCTGATCCTCAAGCGCAGTCGCGGCAAAGTCGTAAAACAGGAAACCGACGAGGTCGAGCACGGCGGCGGGTTCGAGAATTACGGTGTACTTGCCGGGAGCGAGTTCCTTGGCGTCCTTGGCCATACTGGCTTTCTCGCTGGCGCGCTTGGCCAGAGCTTGAGGATCAATTTTTCGCACGTCGCCGGAATTCGCCTTGGCCCAACTGGCAGCAGGATCGTCCTGCATCGTGATGGAAAACTCAGCGTGAGTCTGGCGATGCACGGCAAAGAGGCCGCGGGAATTGCCGATTGCAAGCTGCGTTTGCCCCGAAGAAAAAATACCGGCAGCTACTTGACCGTTGCGAATCGCCAGGTCACCGGCTTGCTTCACGGCCCGAGCCCGAGCTTCGGGACTCAGGACCGCCGTCTGGCGTGAGAAACGGTTCACAAGGCGGTAGCGCTGCTTGTCCGGCATCCGGAGCAGGCTCTGATTCTTCGGTTGGCTGTGGGCCAACTGCAAAGAGGATTCAACTGCCTTGCGCAACGAATCCTCCTCGAGCCGGTTGGTGGTAGCCCGCGCGGTGCGGCCATCGACCACGGTCCTTACCGAAATCGTGATGCCATGCTCTGCAACATTCTGGTGAATCGCGTTGTTCGCGAAGCGCGTCAACGCATCGATCGTTTCGTCCAGTTGAACTTCGGTTTCGTCAGCTCCGGCTTCTTTGCCGAGGCGCAAAACCGCGTGAATGGTTTTCGTTAATTCAGCCACAGGCTCCAACGCGCCATCCATTCCACTCTTCCGACTCTTAGCCATTGCTCAGTGCCCCGAAAACGCCGTGCCGATTTTTACATTCCGGAAACGAGCGGGCGCCGCTCCATGGCCTGTGCCCATGGTTTGCATTGGCTGTCCCTTTCCACAATTGGGCGTTCCCCAGAGCCTCCAGTATTCTCTTTCGCAAATCGCGTCGCAAGAATTCCAGAACTCAGTGGTGATGCCGCTATAGCTGGGGTTTTTGAGCATGCGAACCTTTTTGCCGCCTTTGATCTCCCAACCGATTTCCGTGGAGAACTGGAACTGATAGCGGCGATCGTCGATGGACCAGGAACGATTGGTTTCCATCCAGATGCCGTCGTCTGTGCCGGCGATCAGATCATCGGGCGTGCCGGAGCCTGGCTTCAAACTGATGTTAGTCATGCGGATGATCGGCAGCCGATTCCAGTTTTCCGTCCGCATGGTGCCGGACGAGCGATCTAAGCCAATCAGCTTCGCAGTCTCTCGATTCGACAGGTATCCGCGGAATTGGCCGTCCTTGATGATGTCAGTGCACTGTGCAGGCACGCCTTCATCGTCGTAGGCGAAGGTGCCAAGTCCCGGACCGTGTTCGAGGCGCGCGTCGGCAACCACGTTTACAATATCTGATCCGTATTTCAGCTTATTGAGTTTGTCGAGCGTAAGAAAACTGGTGCCCGCGAAATTCGCTTCCTGGCCGAGCACGCGGTCGAGTTCGATCGGGTGGCCGACCGACTCGTGAATCTGCAAACCAAGCTGGCTGCCATCGAGCAGCAGCGTGCCGGTTTTCTCCGGGCAATGAGCGGCGGAATGGAGCGCGACAGATTCTTCGGCAACGCGCGATGCGTGGCGAAGTAGCTCCAACGATTCAATTAACTCGTAACCCGCTAGAGCATATTGACCACCGAAGCTATTGGGGTAAGAACGCTTTTGGATCTCGCTGCCTTTAAATGAGGTTGCCGCGATACCGCCGCCAGAAATCACCTTTCTTTGATGAATGCGCGATCCAAGACTTGAAGCGAACCAGGAATCAATCTTGCGAAACTGCATGTCGGTTTCCGTCAAGGTGACGCCCTTGATTGCTCGCATGGCGGCGTCGGCTTTAAGCAGCAAATCCAGCTGCGACTCCAGGGGAATCTCGAACGGATCTTTGCGCAAGGGAGCCTGCCAGCTGTCCACGTACGAATCTTCCGGCACCATTTTCGTATGACCACGTTTGGCCAAAGCTGACGCTTTAGCGATCGAAACGGCCTGCGCAGCCGAGGCCGCGACGCCCTCACGATTCAAGCGGTCCGTAGAAGCGAATCCCCAAGCACCGCTGGCGAGCACTCGAATTCCTATTCCTATCGACTCCGATTGCGCTAGCGTGCCGACCTGGCCGTTTTTGGTTGTCAGGTCACGCTGACGCAGATGCATTATCCGCGCGTCGGCGTACGTCGCGCCGCGCAGCTTCGCCGTTTCAAGAGCTACTGCCGTCAGATCCCACATGGCGTCACCGGTTGATTCTCAAAAAAAAGAAGGGGCACGAAGAACCGTGCCCCAACAAGATACCACGAGGGTCAAGTCGTCCTCGGCTTAGGTTCCCTCTTGCCAAGAGGCAAGATACAGCTCTTGCTCGGGAGTCAGCTTATCGAGTTTGTGTCCCATGGATTCGAGCTTCAGGCGCGCGATTTCCTTGTCGAGATGTTCAGGAACGACATACACCTGAGCCTTCAGCTCTTTGGAGTTCTTGACCAGGTATTCGGCGGATAGCGCCTGGTTCGCAAAGCTCATGTCCATTACCGAAGCCGGATGGCCTTCCGCTGTGGCCAGGTTGACCAAACGGCCTTCGCCGATCAAGCAAATGCGACGGCCATCCTTTAGCGAATATTCTTCGACAAGTGGCCGAACTTCGCGCTTGCCACTGGAGAGCCGCTCGAGGGCGGGGATATCAATTTCGACGTTGAAATGGCCGCTGTTGCAGACCACCGCGCCGGACTTCATTTGCTCGAAGTGCTCCGCGCGAATCACGTTTTTGTTGCCGGTCACGGTGATAAAGACGTCGCCTTCCTTGGCGGCATCGGCCATCGGAAGAACGCGGAAGCCGTCCATCACGGCTTCAATTCCCTTCACCGGATCAATTTCCGTGACGATGACATCGGCGCCCAACCCCTTCGCGCGCATGGCGACTCCGCGGCCGCACCAGCCGTAACCGGCGATGACCAGTTTCAATCCAGCGAGCAGCAGGTTGGTGGCGCGAATCACGCCGTCCAGCGTGCTCTGCCCCGTTCCGTAACGATTGTCGAAAAAGTGCTTGGTCTGCGCATCGTTCACGGCGATGACCGGATACTTCAGCGTGCCGTCCTTGGCCATTGCGCGCAGGCGAATCACGCCGGTAGTGGTTTCCTCGGTGCCGGCAATCACATTCGCGACCAGATCGGTGCGCTTGGTGAGAAGCATGGTCACCAGGTCTGCTCCGTCGTCCATGGTCATTTGCGGCTGATGTTCCAGAGCGGCGCGCAAGTGCGAGTAGTAGGTCTCGTTGTCCTCGCCCTTGATCGCGTACGTCGGGATGCTGTAGTCGCGGTTCAACGAGGCGGCGACTTCGTCCTGCGTCGAAAGCGGGTTGGAAGCGCAAAGAACTACATCCGCGCCGCCGTCGCGCAGCGTAATCATCAAGTTTGCGGTCTCGCTAGTTACGTGCAGGCACGCCGAAACGCGGAGCCCTTTTAAAGGTTGCTCCTTGATGAACCGTTTGCGGATCAGCTGCAGCACCGGCATCTGCTGCTGCGCCCATTCAATCTTGCGCTTGCCAGCATCGGCTAGCGCGATATCTTTTACGTCGCCCTTCTTAAGTTCAGCTGTCGCCACGAACATGCTCCTTGATTGAGTTCCAAAACGGGTCGGCATACAAGATGGCTCGCCGCGGCGGGAAAGAGCAAAAGACAACGAGCCATCCAATTTCGTTTGCTAAAGGTTACGAGCGCGTAGCCACTTCCACCGTCGCGCCGGCAGCCTTACGAAGCGCATCGGCGCGGTCCGTCTTTTCCCAGGTGAATCCCGGGCCAGAGCGGCCGAAATGTCCATAAGCGGCCGTCGGTTTGTAAACCGGACGGCGCAGATCGAGCGCTTCGATAATGCCCTTTGGCGTGAGCTTGAAGTTCTCGCGAACCAGTTCGGTGATGCGCTCCTCCGGAATCGCTGCGGTGCCAAAGCTGTCCACCATCACGCTGACGGGCTCGGCGACGCCGATGGCATACGCGAGCTGCACTTCTGCCTTGGTCGCGAGGCCTGCCGCTACCACATTCTTGGCGATGTAGCGAGCCATGTAGCAAGCCGAGCGATCCACCTTGGACGGATCTTTCCCGGAGAACGCGCCGCCGCCATGACGGCTGTAGCCACCGTAGGAGTCCACAATAATCTTGCGGCCGGTCAGCCCCGCGTCACCCATCGGCCCGCCAATCACAAATCGGCCGGTGGGGTTGATGTAGTACTTGGTGTTTTTGTCGAGCATCGAGACAGGAACCACCGGCTTGATGACATGCTCGAGGATGG
>DASSYL010000027.1:0-2293 GCA_035703315.1 Candidatus Acidiferrum sp.
CAACGGCCTCGACTCCGAACACCTGACGTTTCGTCTTCATCCGCAAGCGGTAATTTACGGCAGAGTGACCGACGAGAATGGCGAAGCAGTTCGCGACGCCACAGTGCGACTTTTTTCCGTTCCAAAAACTTCCGCCGAACGCCCTTCCTTTCAAGAACAGGTGCAAACGAATGACCTTGGCGATTTCCGCGTCGCTCATCTGCTCGCGGGAAGATACTGCGTCGTTGTGGAAACCCGGCCGTGGTACGCACAAACTGCCTTTTCCCATCTCCCCGATGCGGCTTCCGGCAACACCGGCTCCACGGGTGTCGCTGCTCTCGGTTTTTCTCACATCCCTGGCGCGAAACCAGACCTGGACGTCGTCTATCCCGTCACTTTCTATCCCGGCGTCACCAACGAACGCTCGGCTAGCGAACTCCATTTGTCAGAAGGAGAAACCGAACAGGCCAATATCCAAATACGCGCCGTTCCCGCCGTGCACATTCGCATGGCCAACTTGCCATCCGACCGAGCGAACCAGCCGGGTATCGCTGCGGTTCAAAACGTCTTCGGCTCTCTCCCCGTGGGTTTGGCGATGCAATTCACGGAAGTTTCGCCCGGCGAAATCGAGATTGCCGGTCTTCCCCCCGGAGATATTACCTTTACCCTGACTCCTAGCGGCGAACCTGGACCAGGCACGCGGATCATTGAAGCGAACGTAACCGGAGACGGCACGGTTGACGCCTCCAAGCCCTTGCCTTCCGCCAATGTTTCTGGTCGCGTGATTCTTCCCGAGGGTTTCGTGGAAACTGGAGACGCTGCCGTCATGTTATTGCGCGAGGGCAATTCGGCTGCCTTCACGCGACTGATGAAAGACGGCACTTTTTCCCTGGGCGCAGTGCCGTTCGGGGCTTACAGCATCCTGGTCCGTCTTTCGGGCCAGCCCAAGTTCATTCGGAATGTTTCTGCTTCCGGAGCCAGGGCCAACGGACGAAACCTGTTCATTGACGGAACCAAGGATGTCCAACTCACGGTTGTCATGGGCCAGGGAGTCGCCGAAATTTCTGGCGTAGCCAAGCAGAATGGACAACCCCTGGACGGCGTTATGGTCCTTCTGGTCCCAGAGTCCGGCGCAGATCTTGACAAGGATTCACGCATAGACCAGTCCGATAGCGACGGCTCATTTCTGCTGAGCAACATCGTTCCCGGCAAATACCAGCTGCTGGCGATCCAAGACGGCTGGGGGCTCGAATGGCGCAATCCAGCAGTCCTAAAGCCGTACTTGGCGAAGGCCCAGTCCCTCCAGATTGCCGCCAACGACGCCAAAAAACTCTTCGTCGACGTCCAGCCGTTCATCAAGTAGTTCTCGCCGAACGCCATGTGTCTTTTCTGGCTGGATGGAAAAGCGCATGCCGCAAGTTGTTTCCGTATACCTCTGACTCTTGAACGACTTTCAGTTTTTCTGCGGCTTCGCCTGCTGTCGCTGTTGGTCTTCGGTCCACGGCGGTACCACACCCACTGACCTCGCGTACGAGATGGACTGTCCCAGATGCTCCGCTATGTGCCGCGTCATGAACAGCAAGATCCCGCGCTCCGTGTTTTTCCCTCCGAACCAGTCCAGGCTCTTCTCCAGATCCGCGTCTGGCATCTTCACAATTGCTGCCTTGAGGTGCGCGAATGAATCCTTCAGCGTACTCACGATCTTTCCTTTGTCCGTAGTGGACTTCTCCAGGTTCTTTACGTCTATTCCCGTGGGAGGCGGCGTGCCGATCAGTTTCGGCAAATTGTAATTCGCCGCCGAAACGTGCAGAAACACTTCGCCGATCGATCGCACGTCCGGCGCCGGCCGCCACGAATATTTCTCCGCCGGAACCGCTTCCGCCAGCCGCGTGAATTTATCCTCCTGCACACGCACCTCCGCCAGCGCTTCCGCCCGATACCCGCTCACCCCAGGCGTCGGATCCTGGTACGGATTCACCTGCGCCGCCGCTCTTTCTCCAGTCATTGCAGCCAGCGCCACCAGTAACAGTGCAGCTCTCATTTCGTTCGCTCCGTCTAAAGCACCCTAAAACTCGTGCATTCCAGGATTTCGTAGAGATAGCCCATTCACGCGCAGCAGTTCGGCATAGGGAATCTGTCCTCGGAGTGGATTGGAATCGGCCATTTGGCGCGACATCTTAGCATGACGAAGTTGATTGAATTGTCAGCCCGTCAGGACCTTTGTTGCGAATTCGCCGCGGGGTTCGCCAGCTGCGACGACAAACTCGCCGCCCGAGCCGAGCGCTGCACCATCCATTCCGCGATCAACAAATTC
>DASSYL010000051.1:0-9329 GCA_035703315.1 Candidatus Acidiferrum sp.
ATCGATGTATTGGATTTTTTGGTTCCCCGGCAAGACTGTACTGGGGTAAGAAATGCTGCCAACCAAGTCTGGACGGTTGGTGGCATTGGGCAAGCCATTGCCGCCTTGTCCTCCGCTGAGTCCGACGTTAATCGGCAAGCCGGACGATACGGTTATAATGCCCGAAATTTGCCACCCGCCCAGCGTTGTCTTAACGAGGCGGTTCTGGGTGTTCCGGAAGACCGGGATGTCATAAATGAAGTTTACTCCGACGTTGTGCGTGCGATCGTAACCGCCCGGTCCGTCGTCGTATTTCCATCCGAGATACGGGTTAGATACGTTGGAGAGGTCTCCGCCGCCGCTGCCACCTGTGGTTGGGTCGATAGTCCTCGACAACGTATAGAAAGCGCGAAGTTGCAAGTCGCGTTTTATCTGTGAGTTCAGGTCGATTTGAAGCCCGTTGTAATGAGAATTAGCTTCATTGGCTGCCAGCCGAACGGAGTGGAACCCACGGAACGGCAAGCTCGGCTGTGCGCTGTAGTTAGCGCCTCCGATGAGATCGGGAAGAACGCTTTGGTCCGGCAAATTGTATTCGTTGTAATCGTTCTGGTGCCGGTTCTGGTTTCCGACATAGGCAATCGACAGTACCGACTTGGAGTTCAGCGCGCGCTGCACGCCAATGCTCCATTGATAGCTGGCCGGTAGCTTATAGTCTGAAACTCCCAGCCCGGTAATGTCGGCGGGATTAATTGGCGTAACGACAGCGCTGCCGTTGGCGAGTGCGATGCTCGGATTGTCAGCGGTCACGCTGTTCAGAGTCACGCCCAAGCTGAACGGAATGTTCGGTCCGGCGTTATACATGTCATTGCCCTGGATGCGCTCGTACATGATGCCGAACCCGCCACGGACAACGGTCTTGCCGCTACCCGTTAGATCATAGGCAAACCCCAAGCGCGGACCAAAAGCTGCCCAGTGATTGTGCACCAGACCCTTGGGAATGCCATTCTTGCCATCAGTACCGATACCGTTCAAATAGAGCGGGACGCCGGCGAGAATCGGATTTGGGCTGACGCCCAGTCCGGGGCTCACGCCTCCCGGGCATCCCGTCCCAGCATTGTCCGTCGGGCCACAAATCGTGTTGTTGTTGTTGAATGTGGCCGCAGCCGCAGGGTCGTACAAAGAGGGATAGAAGTTGCTGGTCCTTCCGTCGGCTTCGTATGTGTGGGGTACTCCGTCCCAACGAAGGCCAAGGTTCAGGGTCAAGCGGCGGTTTACGCGCCAGTTGTCCTGCACGTAGGCAGCCCACGAAACGTTGTTCCATTTTCCACTGTCTTGCACCGCCAGCTCATTGTAGCTCTTGGCTGTGCCCAACAACATGTCCGCGAAGTCATTTCCGGTAAAGGTTCCGTCGTAGTTGAACGAACCTTGCGTCGTTCCGAACAGGTCCTGAACCTTCTTATAGATTGCCCAGCTCGCACCGAACTTTAGCTGGTGCGAGCCCTTGGTCCAGGAGATGTCATCTCGAATCTGGTAATCGTCGGCCTTATTGGTCCACGGCCAGCTGCTGATCTCGAAGTGCGCGCCCGTGCTGCCGTTGAGGTCGACGTTTGGCATTCGATCCAGGTTGTTTGGCCCACCGAATAGTCTGGAATTCGTGCTGTCGTAACCGGTCGGAAGTGAGAGGCTGGCCAACCCCGAACCTGCAAACGGAATGATGTTGATGCGGTTGCCGTTGTAATTAAACGCCACTTCGTTCATTAGCGTCGGGCTGATCACATACGTCGTGTGGATGACTCCGCTGTATGACGGATTGCCGAAGGTGTCCCCGACAGTCGGAACGTTTGCACCGCTCCACTGGCTGATCCCGAAGCCTTGCGAGACCTGCTCCGCAACGAAGTGTCCGAACACGGAAAATTTGCTGTTGAAGTTGTGGTCGATCCGGACGATCTCTTCCTTCAAGCTCGTGGGAGAGTCATTGCCGCCGACGAACTGAGTGCCCGAGGTTGGCGCCGGAAAAATACCGGCATTGACGAGCGCTGCGGAGTTCGGCGAAATCATGCACGACGGAATTACGTTGCCGGGGAAAGGCGAACCCTGAACGATACCTGCTGGAAGTACTCCGCCTGGGCAATTCTTCGCAAGTACCGACGCCGCGACTTGCGAAGCGCTTGGCACATTGATTGGCGTTGCCAGCGAACTGAAATTGCCGCCATACGTCGCAGTATCAGGAACCGTCTGATTGGTGAGACCACCGTTAATGTACCTGCGCCACTCCATGTTATAGAAGAAGAAGGTCTTCTTTCTGTCTGGGTTATACAGTTTGCCGAAGGTCACGGGGCCGCCAACGTTGAATCCGAACACGTTCTGTCTGAGTTTTGCGACCTTGTTAGGCGCTGGGTTGAAAAAGTTGCGCGCGTCCAGGGCGTCGTTGCGGTTGAACTCCCACGCGGACGCATGGATTCTGCTGGTTCCCGACTTGAGAACCAACGTCATAGTTCCTCCAGAGGACAGCCCGTAATCAGCACTGTAGTTCGAGGTCAACGCGCGAAATTCTGCGATCGCGTCGGAAGAAGGCGCAATGCTCATGCCGCCTGCACCGCCTCGGTCGTCGTTTTCGCCGCCATCCAGCAGGTAGATATTGTGGTTTTGCCGCATGCCATTAAATTCCACTCCGGCATCTCCGCCGACCGGTGTGTTGGGAGCGGAAGGATTGATCTGGCTGGAAGCGCCAGGCGCGAGCGCTGCAAGCTGGTAAATGCCGCGGCCATTCACCGCAAGCTGTGCCACTTGCTGGCTCGTGATGACGTTGCTCATTTCGCCGGAGTCAGCTTGTACCGCGATCGCGTTTGCTTCTACGGTGATTGTTTCTGCAGAGGTGCCGACCTTCATTTGAAAGTCGATACGCAGCCGGTCTCCTACCTGCAAGACCACATCTTTCTGCTCCGAGGTCTTGAAGCCCGAGGCCTCCGCTTTAATGTTGTAGTGGCCGATCTGAATGTCCGGCACCACGTATTGACCGGCGTCGTTGGTTGGAATAGTGCGCGTCCAACCGGTTGCAGGATTGGTGGCTGTAACGTTCACGTTCGGCATCACTGCGCCGGACGGGTCCGTTACCGTACCGACGATCGTGGCGTTCTGTGCGAACGACACCGCCGGCATTAGAAACAACAACAAGAACAAAAACGGAAGGTACCTCAAGTTTTTGGACTTGAACACACCCTCCGCTACCCCATACTTCGAGACAGCTACTTGCATATTTTCACCCCCGTGCCCGGTAGGCACGCTTCGAAAACCCACTTGCTTAACGTCGACCGTAAACGTTAACGGTGCTAGCCTTATATTCTTATTGTGAATCCATGTCAACACTATTTTGCGTCCTCGTTTCTCTCCACTTTGTGACTTTTTTCCTTAGAATATCGTTCATCTTGGCCGGGACCAGGTCTCCACTTGAAGCCCCGTCCCGCCTTCCAGGTCCCCTCTCCGGTAAACCCTGCGCGGTATCGCGTTCTTGACTGGAAACGCTCGCTCCCGCGGCGGCTGGCTTAATCGTTTTACTAGCGGTCTTGGCGCCAACCGGCTCCCGCGTTATATGCCCGCTGCCTGGGGACACCGAGCGGGCTGCCGGATTTTTGCCCCGGCAGCGTGCCCTCAGTCAGTGGGCTGGGACCTCGCTGAAAGGGCGCTTCCGCCACACGAGCCGCGAAGGGCACGGTAACGCTAACTGTCTTTGGTATGACTTTTGGCGAAATCGTGGCTGGTGGATAGCCCTTTCTGGGTGGCCGTCCGGTTTGCCCGGAGGAGGCTCTCTTTTAGCCGATCCCGCGACCTGGAATCGCTGCTGGGCGAATCACTGTTCAGTCCCTCAAACGAAGTCCCGACTTTGCGAAAAGGATTTTCTTGCCTCCGCTGCCTCGGAAGTTTTCCTCAGCTTGCTCGATTCGATCTTTTTTTTGCGCCGCGCGCTGAGTACAATTCGGCTATCGAAAGTAATGACCCGTCTCGTCATCGCCGTCGGCAGCACCCGCAAACCAAAACTCGCCGCTGTTCGCGAAGCTCTCGACCAACTCACAGGTGTGTTTTTCACGGACACACAATTCGAAGTTCTCGGCATCGAGGTTGAGAGCGGCGTCACGCACACACCCTTGACTCGCGCCGAGCTCATGCAGGGTGCGCGCCAGCGCGCCGAGGCTGTGCAAGCCGTGGCCTCCGTAGAGCGGAATGAATCGTGGGATTATTTTGTTGGACTGGAAGGCGGCCTCGACTCCGTGATAGAAAACGGCCGGCGTCGCGTTTTTCTGGAAAGCTGGGCTTACGTGAGCGATGGCGAACGAGGCCACTTTGGAGGATCCGGAGCAGTCGAATTGCCCAATTCCTTGGCGGAGGAAGTTTTGAGTCGCGGCACAGAACTCTCCGTCGCCATCGACCAATTCGCGCAGCAGAGCGGAATTCGCGATGCGCAGGGCGCTTGGGGCGTCTTGAGCGCCAACAAAATCACCCGGCAGGAAGCCTTTCGCATTGCGGTTATCGCTGCTTTTGCTCCGTTTTACAACCAGGAGCTTTACAGTAGGGAAGTAGCGGACAAGTCGGCGACCGCCGGCTGATCGAAAATCCAATTCCCAGGAGAGCGCGTGGACATCGTCAAAGGCAACATGGGCTGGATCGAAGTAGTGGTCGGGCCGATGTTTTCAGGCAAGAGCGAAGAATTGATTCGACGCTTACGGCGCGCGGAAATCGCCCGGCAGCGCGTGCAGATCTTCAAGCCGGCAATTGACGCGCGCTACGCCGCCAACGAAATCGTTTCGCACTCCGGGCTGGGCATCCCCTCCGACAATGTCGCCAAAGCCTCCGAAATCATGGAAAAGCTGCAGCCGCGCACCGAGGTCGTTGGAATTGACGAAGCGCAATTTCTGGGCGACGAAGTGGTGGACGTTTGCACCAAACTCGCGAACTTGGGCAAGCGTGTGATCGTCGCGGGACTCGACACTGACTACAAAGGCCGTCCGTTTGAACCCATGCCGCGCCTGCTGGCTATCGCAGAAGAAATCACCAAGCTGCTGGCTATCTGCGTACGCTGCGGCAACCCCGCCGTGCACACCCAGCGTTTGGTCGAAAGCGACGAACTCGTGGTTGTCGGTGGAGGCGGCGCTTATGAAGCGCGCTGCCGCCGCTGCTTCGAACCCAATCCTGCACAGGCTCGCAGCGAAACGCGTGCACACCTAGCATTTCGACCGCGCGCCGTCGCCTCGGTAGCCGAATGACTCGACGATGATTCGAACGGTTGATCGGCACGCCCGCTTCACGTGGACTTTGTAGGCGACCACGTTTAGCGGGTGCCGTAGTCGCCAGGCGACCCTCCAATCAGTTGTGACGCTGGAATTGTCTAATACGCGTTAACACCGAAGCACTGGTACGAGATTTCGCAGCGCGCTATGTAGCGCCTCGCGGTATTCTTGCTGCATCGAGATATAGGAGCGAGGACCGGGTTTCGGGACTTGTTTTGCCCCGTCAAAAAATATAGATATGCGGATTGAATCAAAAGCGCCCACGCGTGTAGACCTGGCTGGCGGAACTCTCGACATCTGGCCGTTGTACCTCTTTCATCCCGGAGCAGTGACCATCAACGCGGCGGTAACGCGCTACGCCAGTTGTGTGATCGAAACGCATGCGCGCGGGGACAAAAAAATCCGTCTCGTTTCGCGCGATACCAAACGCGAAGAACATTTCGCTTCGTTCTCGGCCATGGTAAAAGCAAAGCGCTACCATCTGCCGCTGCTCGCGGAGATTGCGAAATTTTTTGCGCCCGAGGACGGCTTCACGCTGACCACCGATTCCGAAGCACCCGCTGGTGCCGGCATCGGAGGTTCCAGCGCCATGGCCGTGGCGATCTGCGCGGCGCTGGACCGCTTCACCGCCGCTGGAAAAAGCAAAGTGGATTGGATCCACATCAGCCGCGACGCCGAGGGAATCGTGATCAAGGTGCCGACGGGCACCCAGGACCACTATCCGCCAGCGTTCGGCGGGGCGGCCACGATTGAGCTTCCTCCCGGCGGCGAGCGCCGGGTAGAGCTGCGCCTGGACATAAGCGAACTGGAACAGCGTTTGGTGCTGTGCTACACCGGCAAGCCGCGGCAATCGGGGATCAACAACTGGGAAGTCTTTAAGGCTCACATTGACGGCAAGAAGAAAGTGCGAGCCAACCTCGAGCGAATCGCGGAGGTCGCGCAAGCCATGCGTGTTTCCCTCGAAAACGCCGACTGGAAGGAAACTGGTCGCCTGATGCGCGAAGAGTGGAATTTCCGCAAACGCAACTTGCCGACCATTTCCACAAAAACCGTCGATCGCATCATCGAAGGCGCACGGAAAAAAGGAGCTCTGTCCGGCAAGGTTTGCGGCGCCGGAGGCGGCGGCTGCGTAGTGATGCTCATCGAACCCGGCGCGCGATCCGGCGTGGAGAAGGCGGTTTTGCAGGCGGGTGGCCAGCTCTTGCCGATGAAAATTGACCGCTCTGGCGTGCAGGTCACGGTCTCTTGACGTAGCGGCGGAAAACTAACAGGCATCTATTTTTCGGGCTGCGAGCGTCGTAGAATACGGTAGACGGGCTTGGCCCGGGGAATCATGCCGAACGCGCTCGCCATCACCGTTGTTTGCTCGAGCCTGCTGCTCTTTGCCGACGCAGACGTGCCGCGAGCAATGGGGTTACGCACGCCGGACGCCGGCTCGAAACCCAACTTTTCCAATAGCGAAATCCCTGTCTTCCCGTCGCCATCGGAAGATCCCCAGACACCTGCTCCAAGCCAGCCTCGGAAGGACAAACTGCAGGAAACCTCGAAGCTGGATTTGATCCGCTATGTTTCCGGAGAATTTGCAAAGGCTGCCAAGTCGCTGCCCGCCGGGAAAGAAGGCTTTCTGCAATACGCTGGCAAGCCGCTAAACCAGGAACTGTTGGAGCGTGCGGTAGCCACGCGCGGCGCCGCAGTGCGCGCCGGCGAAAATGCGCAGATCACTAAGCTGGAGTTTCGCGACCACACGATCGTGGTGGACGTAAACGGAGGCGGACGCGGAAAGCGGAGATTCCTCGACCACCTGCAGATTGATATGGGCGGATTACCCACCATGAAGTCCACCAGCGACGTGCAGCAGGAAGGCGGCCCGGCCGGCATTCAGCCGGGTGCCGGTAGCACGCTCTTTCTGGAGTTCAGCAAAAACATTCCCGACTTGACGCCGGAAGAATTAAAGCAACTGCTGGCGCCGTTTTTGGATTTCGCCAAGCAGCGGTCCGCTTCGGTGCAATGGTTTGACACCCTGCCACCGGACATTAAAAAGGCGATTCAAGACCGCACCCCGAGGGTCGGAATGGACCGGGAAATGGTCGTTGCGGCGATCGGCAAGCCCGGCCACAAAGTGCGCGAACGGGATTCGCAGGGCAACGAAATTGAGGACTGGATTTACGGTACCCCGCCGGACAAAACGATGTTTGTGCGGTTTATGGGGGATAAAGTCACCAGCATCCGGCAGTTCCCGCAATAGCGCACTTCAAGAATGCCAACGAAGAACAGCAACAGGCGAAAATCGATCGCGGCTACCGTCTGATCGCCTGGCCGTTGGGGGCCGCGGTTGAGTTGGGTTGGAAGTTTTGCGACTCCGCCTCCAACACCTCGATAAGAGCCCGCACGCCTTGCTCGAACTCTTCGTACGTCGCTCGCGTGTCCGGATGCAGGTTGCTGAGACCGGAATGGAATTCCGTCGCTCGCGTTTCCCGTGCGACGTTGGCCAAATTACTCGGGCGAATGCCGCCTCCGGGCAGAATCGTGATCCGGCCACTTGCTTGCCCTATCAAGCGAGCAATCTGACGGGAACCGTCTTCAGCTCTAGGCTTTCCGCCGGAGGTCAAGATTCGCATCGCTCCCGTTGCGATTACCTGTTCCAGACCTTCCTCCAGATCCTGCAGCTCGTCAAACGCGCGATGAAACGTAACCGGCAAAGGCCGGGCCAAATTTACCAATTCTGCGTTGGCATCTACGTCTACTAGTCCCTGGCTGGTTAGAACTCCGAACACCACACCGTCCATGCGGGTGGCCTTGGCAAGAGCGATCTCTTGCTTCATCCGCTGGAATTCCTGCTCGGAATAGCAAAAGTTTCCTCCACGCGGGCGAATCATGGCAAAAATGGGAAGTTGGATCAGGCTGCGGGCCTGGCGCATCAGATCAGTGTTCGGAGTGACGCCACCCACCGACAGGTCTTCGCAAAGCTCGATGCGGTCCGCTCCTCCTCGAACGGCACCCAGCGCTCTATCGAGTGTCTCGACGCTCATTTCCAGCAATGCACGTTTTTTCATGGGGGAATTTGGGCCTAATGTTTTTCGGTCGCCATGCGTCCGATCGGCGCGGCCTCCTCGGCTCCCGACAGCGTCCCCCAACCCTGGCGGGAAAGATTCGCAAAAATAATCCAACCGGAAATTCCGCTCACACCCAGAAGCAGGATTCCCAACAGGAAACGGTGAAATACGAGATTGCCAATTCCGAATAAGGCCGAATACACCATGATGCAGCCAAGAACCCAGTTGGCAAAATTTGTGGCGAAGTCGCGCACCTGCGCCATTTCCGGACACAACTTCGCTATCGGTGCCCAGCCGTAGACGCTCGGATGGACTCGCTTGTAGAACGCCACGAGTTTCGGGGTGGGCTCTGGTTTGGTCACGAACGTTCCGATCAACCAGAGAATTGTGGTGACGCCCGCCGTAATCAACGTGGTCTTTGCCACGACCACTGCTCCATTTCCTGCAAACTTCATTTTGGCCAGCACAAAGGTCAGCACTGCCGCGCCAATCGTGGCGACGATTTCGCTCCAGGCGTTGATACGCCACCAGTACCAGCGCAAGATCAACACCGCTCCGGTGCCGGCTCCAATGCCCAGTACGATCTGCCAGCCTTCTGAAATCGAAGCCAACCGGCTCGAGACGAACCCACCCACCAAAACCAGCACCACTGTAAAAATCTTGCCCATGTTGACGTAGTGGTGCTCCGTTGCCTGTTTGACCAGGAACCGCCGATAAAAATCGTTAACCAGGTATGATGTGCCCCAATTCAGCTGCGTTCCGATCGTGGACATGAAGGCTGCCAGAAATGCCGCGACCATTAAGCCGCGCAGGGCCGGAGGTAGAAAATCGCGCAGCACCATCACATAACCCTGCTGCGGGCTCGCAGCAAAATCCGCGCTGGGCGTCATACCTCCGTGCGGCGAATATAATGCCAATGCAACCAATCCCGTCACAATCCACGGCCAGGGCCGCAGCGCGTAGTGCGCGATGTTGAACCACATCGTCGCTCCCAATGAGTTCTTTTCGTCCTTTG
>DASSYL010000128.1:0-4388 GCA_035703315.1 Candidatus Acidiferrum sp.
CACGGGAGGAGACGGCGCGAATCGCGGCGGGGGTTAGGAGCTTTGCGGCACGCAGGTTGGCGACTGCGCGTTCGACGTTCTTCCAGGAAGTGTTTTGTGTAAGGATGGCGCCGACGATGATTTCAAAACGCGAGCGGCCTGGCCACCAGTATTGAGGGCCGAGGGTGGCGAACAGAGCCGTGTAGTAGGCGTGGAGAACAGTATTCGCGGGTTCGCCGATCGGATCAGAACGCGTGGACGGGTGGGACAAGGGAGTTGCAGCGATCGCCAGCGGCCGGAGAGGAAGGTTGACGGTCTGCGGGGGCGTGGGAGAGTTGGCCATCTTAGGGGCACGATAGCGAGCACAAAAGGGCAAGTCAAGTTAGGCGCTCGGTGAATTGCAGCGTGGCGCGAGTATACCGCGGTCCCAACAAATCGGGCTGGAGATGGCTTGAAAGATTGCGGAAAAGGTTGGAAAAGGAGGGACTGTACGGGGGTACAGGGAGTGGCGAGTTCAGAACGAGGGGCAAAAATCGAACATCCGGTTGTGACAAGTTTTGTTAGGTTTAGCGAGGAGTGTTGCGGCCGTCGCAGGGCGCCACGAAAGAAAAGGGTGGCGACGCGGACGTCTGGAGCAGGTGCGGATGTCGGTTCGTTTAGGCGAAATCCTCGTCAAAGAAAGTCTCATCACGCAGGACCAGCTGCACAAGGCGCTCGAGTATCAGCGAGTGAACGGCGGCAAGCTGGGAAGCTGCCTGGCGAAGATGGGCTTCATCACGGATGACGACATCACGGGTGTGCTTTCACGGCAGTATGGCGTTCCTTCGATCAACCTGAAGTACTACGAAATTGATCCGAATGTGATCCGGCTGATTCCGCAGGATACGGCACTGCGGTATCAGGTAGTGCCATTGTCCCGCGTTGGTTCGGTCCTGACCATCGCGATGACCGACCCGACCAACGTGTTCGCCATGGACGACGTGAAGTTCATGACCGGGTTCAACGTGGAGCCCGTGGTGGCGTCGGAAGCGGCAATTTCGGATGCGATTTCGCGGTGTTACGGCGGAGCGCACACGAACGGCGAAGAACTCACCAACCTGATGCGGGACTTGGTGGAAGAGGAGCTGGAGCTAGCGCCGGACGACGCGGAGCTGGATGCGCAGGCTCTCGAAAAAGCCGCGGAAGAAGCGCCGATCATTAAACTGGTGAATTTGATTTTGACGGATTCGGTAAAGCGGGGCGCGAGCGATATTCACATCGAGCCATATGAGACGGAGATGCGGGTGCGGTTCCGCATTGATGGCATGCTGCAGACGGTGATGACGCCTCCTTTGAAGGTTAAGGACGCCATGACGAGCCGCATGAAGATCATGGCCAAGCTGGACATCGCGGAAAAGCGGCTGCCGCAAGACGGCCGCATCATGATCAAGTACAAAGCGGATGGGAAGAAAAAGGAATTGGATTTCCGCGTTTCGACGGTTCCGACGCTGTACGGCGAAAAGATCGTGCTTCGGTTGCTGGACAAAGAGAACCTGCGGCTGGACATGACGAAGTTGGGTTTTGAGCAGGAGTCGCTCACCAAGTTTGAACGCAACATTTTGAAACCGTACGGGATGGTGCTGGTAACAGGGCCAACCGGTTCCGGTAAGACGAACACGCTGTATTCGTCGGTGGCGCGGCTGAACCAGGTGGATACCAACATCATGACCGCGGAAGATCCGGTCGAGTTCCAGCTGGGCGGCATCAACCAGGTACAGATGAAAGAGCAGATCGGGCTGAACTTCGCCGCGGCGTTGCGCGCGTTTTTGCGGCAAGACCCGAATATCATCCTGGTCGGCGAAATTCGCGACTTTGAAACGGCGGAGATCGCGGTCAAGGCTGCGCTGACGGGGCACTTGGTGCTGTCAACGTTGCACACGAACGATGCGCCTTCGACCATCAGCCGTTTGATGAACATGGGTATTGAGCCGTTCCTGGTGGCGACGTCGGTGAACCTGATTTGCGCGCAGCGGCTAGTGCGGCGCATCTGTTCGGGCTGCAAGGAAGAAGTGGAAGTTCCACCCCAGGTGCTGCTCGACGCGGGTTTTGGCGAAGAAGAGCTGAAGACGACAAAGATTTATCACGGCAAGGGTTGCAGTATCTGCAATAAAGGCGGTTACAAAGGCCGCACTGGTTTATATGAAGTGATGGAAATCAATGATGAACTGCGTGAACTGATTTTGGTGGGTGCGTCGGCATTGGAGCTGAAGAAAAAAGCGGTGGAGCAGGGGATGCTGACTTTGCGGCGCAGCGGTCTAGTGAAAATTGCTGCCGGTATGACGACCATGGATGAAGTGTTGCGGGAGACGGTTTTATAGCGGATGGGTTTTAGGGGTTCGTACTTGCGGACCCTAAGCAAGAGAGGAAGCGACGATGGCCGGAATTACGCTGAGCGAACTGCTCAAAAAAATGATCGAGATGGGCGGGAGCGACCTGCACATCACTACCAGCAGCGCACCGCGGGTGCGTGTGCACGGCAAGCTGCGGCCACTGGATATGCCGCCGCTGACGGCCGCGGACACAAAGTCGCTGGCGTACAGCGTGTTGACGGACGCGCAGAAGCACCGGTTCGAAGAGAACCTGGAGCTGGACTTTTCGTTCGGCTTGAAGAACCTGGCGCGTTTCCGCGGCAACGTGTTCAACCAACGCGGAGCGGTGGGTGCCGTGTTCCGTACCATTCCCTGGGAAATTAAGGGCTTTGACGCATTGGGATTGCCGCCGGTGGTGAAGGCGCTTTGCGACAAGCCGCGTGGACTGATCCTGGTGACCGGGCCGACAGGCTCCGGCAAGTCTACGACGCTCGCCGCCATGCTCGACAAGATCAACGCCGAACGCGAAGAACACATGATCACGATCGAGGATCCGATCGAGTTCCTGCACAATCACAAGAAATGCCTGGTGAACCAGCGCGAAGTGCACGCGGACACACATTCATTTTCGAATTCGCTGCGAGCAGCGTTGCGCGAAGATCCCGACGTAGTGCTGATCGGGGAAATGCGCGACCTGGAGACGATCGAGTCGGCGTTGCGCATCGCGGAAACCGGCCACTTGACGTTCGCCACCCTGCACACAAACTCGGCGGCTTCGACCATCAACCGTATTATTGACGTTTTTCCGGCGCACCAGCAGCCGCAGATCCGCGCACAGCTTTCCATGGTGCTCGAAGGGGTCCTTTGCCAGGCGCTGTTGCCGCGGGTGGATGGACGTGGGCGCGCGATGGTGATGGAAATCCTAGTGCCGAACCCGGCGATCCGCAACCTGATCCGCGAGGACAAGATTCACCAGATATATTCGGCGATGCAGACGGGCACAGGTCAGTCGGGCATGCAGACCTTCAATCAGAGCCTCGCCAACACGTATTTCGCAAAGCAAATCACGTTGGAAGTGGCCCTGGCCCGTTCGTCGAATCCGGACGAACTGCAAGACATGATCAACCGCGGAGTGTCGTCGGCGCCTGCGGGGTCGGCCAGAGTGCCGGTGGGATTGAAGCGATAAGAGAGTTTGAGGGAGCAGAAGGCTCCCAAGGTTTAGGCGACCGAGGAGGGCTATATGCCGGTCTATACATATCGAGGTACGAATCGTGCCGGAGCTGCCGTAAGCGGCGAAATAACCGCGACGAGCAAGGTGGAGCTGCAAAACCTGCTCAAGCGTCAGCAGATCACGGCCACAAAAATGAGCGAGAAGGGGCGGGAGTTTAATATTCCGACCTTTGGCTCGGGCGTGAAGCCGCGCGAACTCGCGATTTTTACCAGACAATTCTCGGTGATGATCGACGCTGGCTTGCCCCTAGTGCAGTGCCTGGAGATTCTTGCCTCACAACAGGAGAACAAGACGTTCCAAAAGGTGCTGACCAACACGCGCGCCTCAGTTGAGGGCGGCTCCACGCTCTCGGCGGCGATGAAGCAGTCGCCCAAGGTTTTTGACCCCTTGTACACCAACATGGTCGAAGCGGGCGAGACGGGCGGTATTCTTGACACGATTTTGCAAAGACTTTCGGGTTACATCGAAAAGAGCGTAAAACTCCAGCGCGCCGTGAAGTCGGCGCTGGTTTATCCGGTCGGTGTGTTGAGCATTGCGGGACTCGTTATCATTCTGTTGTTGTGGAAGGTCGTGCCGATTTTCGCGACGTTGTTTGCGGGCTTGGGGGTTTCCCTGCCTTTGCCAACGCGAATCGTGATCGGCCTCAGCAACTTGATCGGCAGCTGGTTCGGGCTGATCTTTCTGGCTGGATTCGTCGGCATCATTGTCGCTTTGAAGGCGTGGTACGGGACACCCGGCGGCAAGCTGGCGATGGACGCGATCATTCTGAAGCTTCCGGTGATTGGCATCCTGATGCGCAAGATTGCTGTGGCGCGATTCACGCGGACGCT
>DASSYL010000274.1:0-2740 GCA_035703315.1 Candidatus Acidiferrum sp.
CGGCCCGCCCTTCGCAGTAAGGGCATTTGGCGTAATCGGCCTGCTTGTGCGGAAACAATTCAGAAAGATTGCGCCCGATGGAAGGCTTGATCTCGCGGCCACTGAGTTGGGCCATGCGCTGATTCATTCGCAGAATACGGCCTTCGCGATCATGCACAATGATTGGGTCACCGATGGAGTCGAAGGTAAAAGCCCATTGCCGCTGAACGTGATCGACTTGTTGAAATAACAGAACGTTTTGCAGCGTTAAGCCAAGGAGATTGCCAATATTTTTCAGATACTCGACTTCGTCGGGCTGAAATTTCATTTCCTGCGCTGAGCCCACGGCCAGGATGCCAAGCGGAGCTTCCTTTCCGCGGAGCAAGATGGTGGCAATCTCGCGAACACCCGTCGCGGTCATGCGTTGCCGTTCGCGAGGTTCGCCTTCGTCACCGATTTTCACCGAAGCGTAGTCTTGCGACAGAACGCGCTGCACCCACGGCTCGTTGGCGGGGATACCGTTATGCGACTTCAAGTAACCCTCATCAAAACCCACGGCGGCGTGAACTACCAGTTGCGAACTTTTGTCTTCTCCCTCCAGCAGCCGCACCAAACCGTGCGAAACGCCAAGACTTCCAACCACATTGACGAGCACCTGGTCGAGCATTTCCCGCATCGAGAGAGTTTGTGTGCTGGCCGCGATCAGTAGGCTCAGGCGCTTCAGTTTGTCGTTGAGTTCCTCGGTGCGGGCCCGCGCTTCTTCCAGCACCAGCACGACCATGGCGATGCCCAAGGCCACCGCCAGCAAGTGATCGAACGCGATGCGTTCAAGGTACAGCGGGCTCAGGAACCACATGGAACGGTCCAATCCGTGCAAACCGTTCAGGAAAAACAATCCGCCGAGCAGGTGGGCTCCGTGGCCGAGCTTTTTCTTTTTGGCATGCCAAAGGGACCAGCCCGCGGCCAGAGAGGTCACTGCCAACGTGGCTGAGGCAAACCACCCGATGTGTGGCGATCCCGCAGCAAGCCGAGTCTCAAAGTAAAAGGAGAGTAGCGTGACGGCGAAGGTCGCCGGCCAGAGGTGAGATATGGATGCCCGGGGTCCGTAGGAATATTGAACAACGGCTTTCAGAAAGACCAAATGAACCACAATCAGTAGGACGATGCGAGCAACCCGCACCTGCGGGGCCGCCATGGAAACCTCGGCCAGCTCCAGAAACGCCTTGACCGTAAGCATGGCCCACGCGGCGACCCAAACGTTCAGATAGCGGCTCGGATGATCGCGGCGCAGGAGGACAAACAGGACCAGCAGGATGACAAAGGCGGTGGCCTCAAAAAACGCGACGGCAGTTAGGCCCTGAGTTTCCAGCACGAAATGCCGCCTCCCAAGTGGATGTGCCGCAGCCGGAGGACACCTGCCCGTGGGACTGAAGGGCGGCTCAGAGCTGCGCTATCGAGACTTTTTCGACGCTAACATGCTGTTTTCTGAATGGACAAGGGTACCTCGGAGCGGTTGTGACCTCTCGTATACTGGTTGGGGAGCGAGGCCAAGTGCAAACGGACAGCGTCGAGAACATACTGGTGGTGGATGACGAAGAAGCGATTCGCGAAGTGGTTTCGACCATGCTCGAATCGAAGGGGTATCACTGCACGGCGGTGAGCAATGGCCGCGCAGCGCAGGACGTTGTGAAGCGCACCACACCGGACTTGGTCCTGAGCGACATGATCATGCCGGAAATGGACGGTATCAAGCTGCTCGAATGGCTGCGCCAGTATGACCCGGAAATCCCCGTGATCATGGTCACCGCGATTCACGATATCTCGACCGCGCTTGAGGCTATTCGCCGCGGGGCTTACGATTACATTCTAAAACCGTTCGAGAAAGACCAGCTCTACCTCGGCGTGAACCGCGCCCTGCAGCATCGGCGCCTGGTGGCCGAGAACCGCAACTATCAGCGCGACCTGGAGCGCCAAGTGGAAGAGCGCACCGCGCGCTTGACTATCGCCTTAGCGCAGTTGGAGCAGTCGTACGACGATACTCTGGAAGCGCTGGGCAGTGCTTTAGACCTAAAAGACGCCGAAACCGAAGGCCATTGCCAGCGCGTAACCGCGTTCACGATCTCCATCGCCAAGGCTATGCCCGTTCCCAACGCATACTTGCCGGTGCTGGCACGTGCCGCTTTTTTGCACGACATCGGCAAGATGGGCATACCGGACAAGATTCTGCTGAAACCCGGCCCTCTGACGGACGATGAAAAAGTCATCATGCGCAAGCACTGCCAGATCGGGTATGACATGCTGATCCGGATTCCGTTCTTGCGCGACGCCGCGGAAATCGTCCTGGCGCACCAGGAGTTTTTCGACGGTACCGGCTATCCACGCGGCCTGAAAGGCGAAGAAATTCCTTTGGGTGCGCGGATATTCGCGATTGCGGACAGTATGGACGCCATGCTGAGCGACCGCCCTTACCGCAAAGCGCTACCCATGTCCTACGCACGCGAAGAGATCCAGCGCTGTTCGGGCACGCAGTTTGACCCCAAGGTTGTGGAAGTGTTCTTGTCCATCCCAGAGCTGCACTGGAAGGAGTTGCGCGAAAGCCTGGGTTCGCCCTTTCGCTTGGCCCATCTTAAGAACCTAAACGCATCCTAGACCATGTAGGTCGCGGCGCCCGCCTATCCAGGTCGCGGTGCCGTATACTGAATTCCGGTTCAGAATGAGTTCCCCAACGTCCCTTGCCGCTGATTTCGCGCCCATTCCACAA
>DASSYL010000286.1:0-7428 GCA_035703315.1 Candidatus Acidiferrum sp.
TTCCAGGCCGAATTCGAAATGCGCGTGCTGGTAGACGGTGTGGTGGCCGCTGAAAAAAGTGCCGGCTCCGATGTTGAGCCGCTGTTTGTCAGTGATTTCTTCGGGGCCGATGAGGCGCGGAGAGTAGCAGGTGCGCGCAGCGGCGATGGCGGAGTCAAAAGGATGCGCGAAGGCGTTGCGGAGGGTGACGCGGGGAGGAGCGGACTCGACGAGTTCGCCCGGGTTTTCCGACTGGAACATACGTGATTGCGTGGCCACTGTGGAAGCGATTCTACATGTCCCCAGCGTCGAAACGAAATTCGAAAAACGAAACCCGAAATTCGCACTCAACGCCCGGCACTATGCGCAAAGGCGGATTTCGAGCTTCGGATTTCGTACTTCCAGGAGTTGAGCTACTTCTTGGCCGCGCCGGACTTGGCGGCGGCATCGGCGTACTTTTTGGTGAAGCGCTCGACGCGGCCGGCGGTGTCCACGAGCTTCTGCTTACCGGTGAAAAAAGGATGGCAGTTGGAGCAGATTTCGACGTTCAGCCGGTCGCCCTTGATGGTGGAGCGAGTCTGAAAATTGTTGCCGCAAGCGCAGTGAACGGTAACCGCGTGATAGTCGGGGTGAATACCGGGTTTCATGATTCTCCAATCGTTCGCGGCCGGTCTGCGCGGCTGAGCTGCGGGAGCAGGCGTACAGCGGCGTCGCTAGGTCGCGAGGAACTACCCATTATAACGTGACCGTCAAATTCCGCAAATTGGCGGCCGAAAGAGGGAATTCGGTGATCAGGGATTGGGGAAGTCGATCGCAGCTTCGTTGGAGAAGGGGCTCTCGCTGCCGGCGGAGTCCTGTGCGGTGACAACATAATAGTAACGACCACCTGAGGAGACCGTGGTGTCGCTGAAGTCGAGTCCGCCAACGGCGGAGCTGTTCACGCGCGAGTAGGGCCCACCGGATGAAATACCACGATATACATGGTAGCCGATGACAGAACTCGTGCTTGGACTCCAGGCGAGGGAAACGGTGTGAGTGGAACTGGTCGAGGGCGTGGAGGTTGGCGGGTTGCTGGTAGTGCCGGAGCCGGCGAGCGCCAATTTTACGGGCGAGGTCAGGCTGGAACTGCCGATGGACAGTGTACCCGATACGCTTCCACCGCCGGTGGGACGAAACGCGAGCTTGAATTCCAGGTTTTGGCCGGGCGCCAGTGAGACACCGGAGGACAGGCCGGTGGCAGAGAACGCGGAGTTCGGCAAGGCTACCGAATTGATGGTGAGTGGAACGTTGCCCGTGTTCTTGAGAGTTACGGTCTGAGTAGAAGTCGCATGAACGGCAACCGCGCCGAAATGCAGAGACGAGGGTTGTGACTGCAACTGAGGCGCGGCCTTTTCTCCTGAGCCTGAGAGCGGAATGCTGACCGGGGCTTCCAGATCAGAACTGGAGAGCGCGAGGGAGCCAGCCGCGGACGAAGCGCTGGTGGGTGCGAAGACCAACGTGACCGTGAGCGCTTTTCCAGAAGGTAATGTAAACGGAGTTTTGATCGGCGAGAGTTTGAATCCGGCTCCGGAAACGTGCAGGGATTCGAAACTGACCGGCTGCTTGCTGGTATTGGAAATTTGCAGGGTCTGGGAGTTTTTTTGGCCGACCACGACTTCCTTGAAATCCATGCTGGCCGGAACGATCGAAATCCTGTCGGCAGCCGGAACTTCCCTGCCCGCTGAGACCGAAGCGCATCCTGCGGAGAATAGGGAAAGCGCAACGGCGCCAAGCAAAAGGAGAACACTCAAGATACACGGAGAGAAAGCCAAGAGGCCGCGCGGGGGCGGCTGAGGGGATATCCCACGCATTGAAGCAAGTTAACGGTACCGGAACGAGCTGGCAATTTGGCCAGAGTACAGATTTGGGACAGGTTGTGCGGCTGTCTGCCGCAGCAGGGAGGCAACAATATTTTCGGGAATCCGGTCAGGAGACAAAGCAGCAGCCCACGCGAACGGTGTCTTCGCTGAGTTGCTTGGTCCAAAGGCGTTTCAGGCTGACGCGAACGGGCGGAAGAATGGGGACATGAAGCACCGCCAACAGCGTTTCGGGTACGCTTTCCGTGGCCGGGAAGTCCAGCGCGACACCGCCGAAACCGAGGTCCACTACCCGAGCGCGCTGCACTGGTTGGTCGGCAAGAACAGCATACGCATTGGTGCCGGACATGGAAACGCGTTCGGCTTTGCGAGGGACTGCATAAATGCGCGACTCTTCGGATGCTAGGGGGAAAGATGGACGCGAAGACTGCAGAGGCGAAGGCGTAACTGCACGCGGTGAACGAGGAACATCGACCGGAGGCTCGGAGGCGGGCTCGGCGGTTGGCGTAACTGGTGGAACTTGCGGAGCCGCAGTGGCTGTCGGTGCTTCGGGTTCTATTGGAGGAGCGGGAGCGGACGGCGTCGGCTTGGCCGCTGCGGCGGGCTGTTCGGTGGCTGCCTCTTCGCGGCTGCCGTGCTTGAAATGGTAGAGGCGTTCGTCAGCGATGCGAATGAGTTGGTCGCGTTGCTCACCGTCTTGCGGGTAAGTGGCGACGCCGTGGTCCATGCTTACGCTGATGGTCAGATTCAACGGCCGCAGTAATTCCGAAAACACCACGCCGATGCGGCGGCTGAGAGCGGAGGCTTGCGTGGAATCGGTCTGGGGAAGGATCAGCGCGAATTCGTCGCCGCCGGTGCGGAAAGCAGAGTCCGAAGTACGCAGCGCTTTGCGAAGCGTAGCCGCGGCCGCATGAAGCACATCATCTCCGCGCGGATGGCCGTGCTTATCATTTACTTCCTTGAAGCGATGCAGATCAAGAGCCACCAGGCTGAGCGGATGCGCATAGCGGCGCGCTCGATTCAGCTCTTTATCGAATGTTTCATCGAACAGGCGGCGATTGTGCAAGCCGGTCAGCGCATCAGTGACGGCATTGCGTTCGAGGCTTTTGAGCTCTTCGTATTCTAGGACCACCGGCAGACGAAAGCGGCCGGTGGCGGAAAGGACATCGACCAGTGCTGTCTGAAAGGAAACCAGCGAATCCGAGCGCTCGGAAAGCTGCACGCGCCGCGCGAGCACTTCTTCCCAAACGGCCACGACCTGATTTTCCGGGATGTCGAGGTGCGAAAGGGATTGAAAGAAGCGCTGCAGAAACTGCGCACGCGCAACTGGCTCGAGACCCTCGAGCGTTTCAATCAATAAATCAAAATACGCGTCGTTGGGACGCATGGGCGCGGGTACCGGAGCGCCGGAGCTGGGTGTCACCGGTGTTGACCTTACCTCTAGATTTCCCCGCGGGGAGAGGGGCGAAATGATACCAAGGCTAGGCAAGAGAGCAAGTGGAATACCACTGGCCGATACTGAAACTTGTCCTCAAGACCACTGTTGCAATGCGCAGAACCTTAGCACAAAAGAGCAAGCATAGAGCGTGCAAAAGTCTGTATCCGATAGGACCGTAGTAGAACCAAATTAAAAGCGAAACTAGGAGAGGGGGCGGAGAAACTCCAGACCAAAAAGGCGCAAATCGCCGGCCGACTCCTGCCTTCTCACCCGAGCCGATATCGGAGGAGTTTCGTGCGGGACCATATCTGAAGAGGGCGAGGGAGTAGGTATCGTAAGCTGGATAACCTGCTCCAATTGAAGAAGATGCGAGGAGGCAATACAAGCGCCCGTCGAGCTGATATTGAGCGTCTTGGTCAATTCAATAAAGCCCGTCCCTAGCGCATCGGTACCCCGAAGAAATACCGGGATCTGAATGCGGATGCGGGGGGCTTGCCGCTGTTGGGTGGTGGGCACCAAGTTTTGTGTCTTGAGAAGTTGACTCGCCACTGATCGCCTTTTAGTACCGTCGAACTAGTACGCTGCAAGCATACGAGATGCCATACTGAAGACGGTACTGTGCATTGTAACTTCTAGAAAATGGGTACTTTATTATAAGTCTAAGGCTCTGGGTTTCGACCGCAAAGGAAGGTAAATTCGCAAATATCCCGAGAGTTGCCGCAATTGTGCAAATGGAACGTCTTTACCATTGACAGTGCTAGACACGGGTGCGACCATGGCGCAGCCGGGTAGGGAAAATTTTTACCACTTGGCAGAATCCTGGGGTGAACCAGACCTATGAGTGGCCGGGTGGTCGCGCCGGTGACGGCGGAAACATGGTTCCCTACGGCAGTGCCAGTTCTGGCGCTGCGTGGAATTATCGGCGCCATCGACAAGCCCGTTCTCGTTTCGGACCGCTCGGGTCGCATCCTCGCCGTAAACGAAGCGGCTAAACACTTATTCGGCTTTCCTGTTGATTCCGAAGTAGAAAAGCTAAATCTATTCGAAGACTTGTTGAAATGGGACGCCGCCGAGGCGATTGACGAGCTCTCGTCGAGCAAAGGTCTGATTGATCGCGAAATGAACCACAGCAGCGGACCAAAACTGGTTCGCTTGCAAACGGCGGCTGAATCGGACTGGCTGGTAACTCAAATTAAGGACAAAAATGCGGAAGGCGACGCCGCGACGCAATTAACCGTTCAGGAATTGCTGCAAGAGCGCGAAATCACTTACCGCAACTTGCTTGCCGCGTATCTGAAACTACAGGAAGTAAACCGGCAGAAGACAGTTTTCCTGGCGTCCGCGGCGCACGAATTGAAAACGCCGCTCGCGGTAATTAAGGGATATTACGATCTGTTGCTGGCCGGTTCGCTGGGCCGCCTGACGGAAAAACAAAAGGACATTCTGGAGGAGTCGAAGGAAAGTTGTGAGCGTCTGGTGCGTTTGGTTTCGATGTTCCTGAACTACTCCGCGCTGGAAAGCGGAAAGTTGGTTTTGCAGTTGCGTGAAAACGACCTGCGCGATTGTCTGGACGAAATGGCCAAACGGTGGGCGGAGGCGTTCCAGAGAAAAAATGTTCGGCTCGACGTGCAACTTGATCCCTCGATTCCGACGTTCCGCTTTGACTACCAGAAAGTGCAGCAAGCCGCGGCAAATCTTCTGGACAACGCTCTCAAGCACACGCCGTCAGCCGGTAGCGTGACGCTCATTGCCAGGCCGCACTTTTGGGAACGCCGCGTTGCGGATGTCGCGCCCAATCAGGAGCGCCGCAGATTCCGATTGCCCCGGCCAAACAGCGTCGAGGTCAGTGTTACGGATTCAGGCGGCGGAATTCCCGCCGAGCACCATCAGGAAATTTTTGAAGATTTCGTGCGCGTGGATCGCAATACCTCGGGAATGGGCCTGGGTCTGGCCATTGCCAAGCGGCTGGTGCAGGCGCATAGGGGAAAAATTTGGGTCGAGAGCGAAACGAAGAAAGGCAGCACGTTTCGTTTTCTGCTGCCTATCGAGCAAAGCTGACCGACTGGCGGGTTTAGGGAAAGGAATACAGCGATGGCGGTTCAGGAAAAGATTCTTGTCGTGGATGACGAGCCAAGCATACGCAAGTACCTGCAGACGCTACTCGAGGTTGACGGATTTGACGTAGAGACGGTGAGCGGCGGCCGCGACGCGATCAAGCGTATCAGCGATGGCATGCATCCCGATTTTGTGATTCTGGACGTGCTCATGCCGGAGATGAATGGCATCGATACGCTGAAAGAATTGATGCAGCTCGATCGTTCTCTCAACGTGATCATGCTGTCGTGTTCGAACGAAGTGGGCACGGTGGTGGAAGCGATCCGCATCGGTGCGCACGACTATCTAACCAAACCGTTCGAGAAATCCGAGCTGGACGCCGCCATGCTCAAGTCGCGGCAAAAGAAAGAGCTGGCGTCGGAAAACCAGGCGCTGCGCGACTACTGCGACCAGGTCACCGAAGACCTGAGCTTCTTGGCCGCCAGCCCGCAAATGGTGCGCATCCGCCAGCAGATTTTGCAGATTGCGCCGGTTGACGTGCCGGTCTTCGTTTGCGGTGAGAGCGGCGTCGGCAAAGAAGTCGTCGCGCGCATGATTCATCTGCGGTCCAAGCGTCGCAACCAGGCCTTTATAAAGGTTAACTGTGCAGCTCTCCCGGGTGAGTTGCTCGAATCGGAACTTTTTGGCTTTGAACAAGGCGCCTTCACCGGGGCGGTGCGCTCCAAGCCTGGCAAGTTTGAGCTCGCCAACAAGGGAACTATCTTCCTCGACGAAATCGCCGAAATGAGCACGCACCTGCAGGCGAAGCTCCTGCACGTGTTGCAGGATCACCAGTATTCGCGCCTCGGCGGCCGCCACATGATTGAAACCGATGTACGCGTCCTCGCCGCGACCAACGTCGACGTGCACGAAGCGATGAAGACAGGGAAGTTTCGCGAGGATCTTTACTACCGTCTCAACGTGCTTTCGATTCTGGTTCCGCCACTTCGCGAACGTACCGCAGAAATTCCCCTGCTCTTCCGCCACTTTCTGGAAAAGTACAGCGAAAAATTCGGTAAGCCGCCTGCTGAGCCGTCCAAACACCTGCTCGATGCAGCGCTGAATTACCCGTGGCCCGGCAACTTGCGCGAGCTGGAAAACTTCGTCAAGCGCTACGTCATCCTGGAAGACGATGAGGGCAGCCTTCGCGAACTCGTGGAAATGTCCGCCACTCGCCAGCGCACTTCGCCCCGCGAAGAGCCCGTCTTGCCGAAGGAACAGGGACTAAAGGCCCTGGTGCGCGGCTTGAAAGACGAAGCCGAAATGGAAGCCATCGCCGACGCGCTCGAGAAAACTCGCTGGTGCCGCAAAGACGCTGCCAAGATGCTAGGCATCAGCTACAAGGCCCTTCTCTACAAAATGCGACAATTCAACCTGGATACGCCGCGCAACCGGCGTTCCAGTTCAGCCGCCGCCCCGAAACAATCGGTACCGGTGACCGCTGCCTCCGAATAGCAATCCGCCGCTGCAGCGATACACTTAAAACACAAGATATAAAAATCGCTAGCCGCAGCGCCCCGAACAGAGTATTTTAATTTTCATTGAATTGCCCCGGCTGGTTAAAGACACGTCGCGATCGCCGGTTTCTTAGCATTGTTCGCCATTTGACGCTGCAAATTTAGTTGCGAAAGGACCGCGGGCCACATTGCATTTCCCGCGAGTGTGGTGGTGAATGGGTTTGATGTCCGAACGTCGTACCGCCCGGCGCTACGATCTCTCCCTGCCAATCCTGATTCGTTCAGCGGCGCAAGGCTTCGCTGAGACGCAAAAAGGGAAGACTCGCGATATTTCGACGCGCGGTCTTTATTTTGTGATCGACCAAGATCTACGCGACGGCTCGGATCTAGACATTATGCTGACGCTTCCCAGCGAAATGACCAACGGCGAGGACGTGCTGGTCAAAGCCTCGGGCAAGGTAGTGCGTGTCGAGGAACGGGTGGAAGACGGCTCTACGCGGCGCGGCGTGGCGGCCATCATCGAACGCTACGACATTATGCGCGGCTCCCCCTCCGCCTAGCGGAAGCTCCGCCGTCGGGCATTCTGCTCGTTTCAAATTGAAAA
>DASSYL010000324.1:0-9330 GCA_035703315.1 Candidatus Acidiferrum sp.
ATGCAAGGCGGACCGATGCCGACCGTCGAAGAGCAAGCAAAAGCCAGGGATTGCGTCGGCTATCAGAAAATCGAATTGATCCCTCCGAATCGGATCGAATTGCATTCAACCTGTATGCGCCTCGACTTAGGTTCTATCGGAAAAGGCTATGCCGTCGACCGCATGGCAGAGATTTTGCACGCGGAAGGTGTACGGAACGCCTACATCAACGCGGGCGGCAGCACCATATTGGGATTCGGGGCGCCGCCAGGCCAAAAAGGCTGGACCGTGCATCTCAGAGATCCTTCCAACAACCTGGACCCCGAAGTGATTTTGATCGACAACAGCTTGTCCACGTCCGAGCAAACAGCTGCCAGCTCTCTTAGCGGAGACTCGCCTGGGCATATCGTTCTGCCGGCAAACGGCAAACCGTTGCGGACTAAATATGCCGTGAACGTCGTCGCCAGGTCGGCGACGGAGTCGGACGCACTTTCGACGACCTTGTTGCTGGTCGGGCCGGAGAATGGTGCGGTGATAGTCAAAGAACTGAAAGAGGCTGCCGCAATGTGGATTTCCAAGGACGGCGATAGAACAGTCGTTGACAATGGCGCACACATCTTTCGTGAAAATCGCTCCCATACCGCAGCGGATGGGAACAGCGTCGGAACGAAAATGTCCACAAGTCCAAGCCAGAAATGAATCTGATGAAAATCAGAAACTGTCTTCTGTCATTAATCCTTGGTGGTTTGCTGGCACCGCAACTCGCTTCGGCCACGGTTTTCCTGCGGATTTCGGGAATCGAATTACCTCCCGCGCAAGACATAGGTGTGAACAATTTGGTTTTTACCTGGCCAATCACAGACGTTTCCGCCGTGCGCAAAGTTCAGGCTCAAGGCTATCAAGTATTCCTTGAGGCCGCGCCGGGCGACCTTGTAGCCGTCGCCGAGACTGCAGAGAAGATGAAGATCGCCGGAGTTATTCTTGCAATGGAGAATGTGGACGGACCCGCCGATAAGGAACAGTTCCGACGTCTAACGACAACCCACCCTGGGCTCTCATTTCTGCTACTCAATCCGGGCGGGAAAGAGCCTCAAATGAAGGGACGGTTGGTCGTTGAGCGCGACGGCATCTTGCAGGTGTCCAGTCCGACTTCCCAACCCTGGGTGGATACAAACCTCGCTTTGGTGAAACTTGCGCGCGCTTTTCATCCTGATGTGACGCCACTCTATACCTTTCATTGGGACTTGTCCGACGTGTTGCGTAGCAGGCTGGGGCCGCTTGCCGAAGACTATTGTCTCGCTATTTCTGAAGCCGACGCGTTTCACGCCGATGTGATCCTCGACCTGCACCAAAAATTGCAACAGGGCCTGGTCCGCGAGGAACCGTCGGCATGGGCGGTCTGGAACACTGTAAAACGCTATATTGCCTTTCAGCGGTTGCTGGGCACGGCGAACAAGCTGCGACCGGTGGCCAATACAGCGGTCGTTATGGACGCCGTAGCCGCGAGTTATGAAGGACTGAATCTGATGGCGCGGCACAATATTCCGTTTGTGGTGCTAAGGCCTGGAGATTTAGAGCGAAAACGTCTGGAAGCATTCGACACTCTGGTTGTCTTCAGCGCTCCGAACAGTGCTGCGGCTACCGTAGTGGGTGACTTCGCGAAGCACGGTGGAATCGTTGTTCTCGTGAATCTACACGGAGCATTCCCGTGGCATTCTCAGGAACCGGCACACCAAGACAAGCACGCCACTGCCTACAACGTTGGCGCCGGGCAAGTGGTCGAAGTCATGGAACCGGTCATCGATCCGGAGGCATTTGCACAGGACCTTCGAAGACTGATGGGCTTGCAGCGGACGACTTTTGGTTTGTGGAATTCTTTAACGAGCGTGGCTATTGCCGACCGTCAAGACTCCAGCGACGAAACGATCGTGAACCTGGTGAACTACGCTTTGGAAGCCGAACCCGTTCAGGTACAAATCAAGGGTCACTTCTCGTCGGTTCGCTATGAATCGCCTGATAAAAGATGTTGTCAGTACCTGACTCCGGTCCAGCGTGGCCCTTTCACGGAGTTTGTCATACCTGCCCTCTTGATTCGAGGCGAAGTTCATCTGAGCCGCTAGGCATCGTGCGCGAGGCCTGTTTTACCGGGGGATGGAAGGACAGGGGGATTCTCCTCAAGCACTGATGCGAACCGACCTCGCGACACACCGGTTTTTCGCTCGAAGCGTGGAGGACCCTCCTAGAACCACCATACTGAATCAAGGGCTGTATCAAACACTCAAGGCACTTGGTCTACCGCAAGGCGGCCTGCACGGGGTTTGGAAGGGGTTGCAACCGGCATGGGAACGTGCCGTCATCATTCCCGCTGTTATCCCGCCTGCGCCTGCAAATGGACACAGTTTCCACCTCATGACGGCCCTCTACAGCGGGGAAATCCCCCGGAGCAGGTCCGCGCTGCACAAGTTATTGAAAAAATGGAAAGTGAAGTTGCGCCTTAGGCGGCTGTAAGTGCTAGAAAAGAATGGAGCGGCCTATGAGAATCGAACTCACGCCTGAACCTTGGCAAGGTTCCGTACTACCATTATACTAAGGCCGCTCGACGTAACTATTTATAACACGCCTTCCCAGGAACTCACAAGCCCGCTGCAAAGCCATTTTGCAAAATCTTTCAGGAAACTTGCGATACGCGCACGGATTTCACCACCGGCGAGCGTCTCTGCCGCTCGGCAAAGCGATCGGCCTTTTCTTTGCTCGTGTACACCCGGCCGAACTTTTCGCCATCAGCGTACTGAATCGTAACCATAAAGTGATGATGCCGCCGCCTCTTGTCCTTGACAAATGGCGCTCGACCGCGCGTGGGCTTACTTTCGGTTTTAGTCACGATTCTGCGCTCCGGTGAACAAACTTTAGTCTTTAGTCCGAAAACTATCGCAAGAAACGGCATGCCAACGCAAGTACCAGGTCCCAAAGGCGTTGCTCGCGAATCGTTTGCCAGAAAGGGGCTGATGGATTGGCAACCTTGGCCGCATAAAATACTACTTTTCCAGCCGGAAAGCATGAAACATTTTTAGGGCTGCAACGTCTCTATGTAAGAGAGGAAGTTAAGCTGGCCGGCGGAAAGCACATGAAGATTATGAATATTTCAAAACAACCGCCCATCCTGGAAGACCTGAGGAACCATTCTCAGGAAGAAGTCGCCGAGCTGCGTGTGCTGCTCAACATCGGAGCTCCGTCGCGGCCGGATCCGCGTCGCCCCGGATTTTTCGAAATTTCCGGCGTGGACCGCGTCTACTACATCTTCAAATTTCCCAACGGCAGTAAGGTGCTATTGCTCGGTGTGTGGGACCGTGATCCGGTAGCAGAGTTGGTAGCCTGCTCCTGCCCAGCTGCCTGAGGCCGTCCAGACACTACTGGGCCTACGTTCAATCCTGGTCCAAATGCAGCGCTACGGAATTAATGCAGTAACGTAAACCCGTCGGCTGCGGACCATCCTCAAAAACGTGCCCCAGATGAGCATCGCAGCGGCTGCATTTTACTTCGGTTCGCTGCATGCCGTGACTGCGGTCTGTTTCTGTCTCTAACGCCTCGTCCTTAGCGGGCGCATAAAAACTGGGCCAACCGCAGCCAGAATCAAACTTCGTTTCCGAGCGAAACAGTACCGCACCACAGCAAACGCATTTGTACGTGCCGGGCGTCTTGACCTCTTCGTATTCCCCTGTGAATGGCGGCTCGGTTCCCTTTTGACGGGTCACATAATATTGATTGGGCGTAAGTTGCTGCTGCCACTCGCGCTCATCCTTTCTAACCTTTCCCTCAGCCATTTAGCCTCCTTCGCAGCCCCTGCCGCTGTTATCCGATTCGGTGTGTACCATTGACGTTACAGAGTTCTTTTTTCAATCTGGATGAAATGAATGACTCCGATTCTAAAACTGTAGAAAGCCCTGTGGCGGAAATTCCCGTCTCTGAGCTGCGCCGGGCCCGGCGCGCCAAAATCAGCAGGCAAGTGCGGGTGCGACCGTCGGAGCCGCGAGATGATCATTTCGAAGACCTGCCCGTAAGCGCAAACGCTTCAAAACACGGCATTTACTTTGTTTCACGGCGCTCGAGCTACTACAAGGGGATGCGGATTTTCGTCACTTTTCCGTTCACGTCGGCGCACGATCCAATGAATTGCGAATACTTGGCCGAAGTGGTCCGTGTCGAGGACTTGCCAAAGAACCGATTTGGCGTCGCGGTGGATTTAAAAATGACGCTCAACATGAATCTGGCGACCAAACCGGGCCCTCGCGTCTGAATTCATTTCAGTTGACATGCTTCGACATCGTCCCCTATCATTTTTGCTCGATGAATTTCATTCACCACTCCGACCGGCATCATCATCACAGCCACCTGCTGTGCGTGCTGGGGTGTGGATAGCATACCGCTAAACCAAACCGCTCTTCAGCCCGCTGGCAGCGCAAAGCCCAGCGGGTTTTTTGTTTCTTAGAGCCTTCGACAAGGAGCCGTAAGTGGAAATCGATTTCGCAAAATCGGGCGGCCTGGTCCCGGCCATCATTCAGGACGAGAAGTCCGGAGATGTCCTCATGCTGGGCTTCATGAATGAAGCTTCGTATCAACAGACGCAGCGCACCGGCCAGGTAATATTTTTCTCGCGCTCGCGCAACAAGCTTTGGAAGAAGGGCGAATCGAGCGGCCACGTTCTGCAAGTGCGCGAGATTCGCGTCGACTGCGACGCCGATGCGCTGCTGGTGCGGGTGAATCCCGTGGGCCCAGGCGTTTGTCACGAAGGTTATCGCAGCTGCTTCTTTCGCAGCGTAGACCAGGACGGAGAACCGCGCGTGATCGCCGAGCGAACCTTCGCGCCTGCCGACGTTTACTCGGCACCGGCGTCCGCCCCTTCCGGTGAGGCCAGCTAGCCATGTCCACCGCTCGCTTGAAACTCGGCATTCCCAAGGGCAGCCTGCAGGACGCTACAATCGATTTGTTTTCGCGCGCCGGCTGGAAGATCACTCTCGGTTTGCGTAGCTATGTGCCCGCGATCGACGATCCTGAAATCGAATGCCTGCTCGTGCGGGCGCAGGAAATGGCGCGTTACGTCCAATCGGGCGCGCTCGACGCTGGCATCACGGGGCACGACTGGGTGGTCGAGACCGGCGCCGAAGTGGACGAACTCGCCGAACTCGTCTACGCCAAACAGCGGTTGGCACGTGTTCGCTGGGTGCTCGCAGTGCCAGAAGATTCGGGGATTCGAGAAACGCGCGATCTGGAAGGAAAAACCATCGCTACGGAAGTCGTACAACTCACCCGGCAGTACCTGCAACGCTTTGGCGTCAATGCGCGGGTGGAATTTTCCTGGGGCGCCACGGAAGTAAAGGTTCCGCAGCTTGCCGACGCCATCGTGGAAGTGACCGAAACGGGCTCATCGCTGCGGGCCAATCGGTTGCGCATCGTGGACACCGTGCTGGAATCCGCGACTGTCTTCATCATGAACCGTTCTTCGTCTGCAGAATCGTGGAAACGCGAGAAAGCCGAAAACTTGATCCTAATGCTGAAGGGCGCGATTGATGCTGCGAGTAAAGTAGGGCTCCTCTTAAATGTGCGGCGTGATGATCTCCCCGCTGTATTGCAGGTCCTGCCGGCGCTAAAAAATCCGACGATCTCCGCGCTGAGCGACCCGGACTGGGTAGCGGTCAACACCATCATCGAAGAAGCCGTGGTGCGCCAGCTTTTGCCAAAGCTGAAAGCTGCCAAAGCCCAGGGCATCGTGGAATATCCCTTGAACAAGATTGTGCTCTGATGCGAATTCTCGAACTGACACCAGCCTTGGAAAAGAGGTTACTGGCCGCGCGAATTTCGCATGATGATCAGGCCGAACGCGTTGCCCGCCGCATTGTCGGCGACGTACGACGCCGCGGCGACTCCGCGCTTTTTTCATGGACGAACAAGCTGGATGGCGCCGGCGTAACTCTACGATCGCTGTGGGTTTCTCAACAGGAGATTCGTGACGCTAGAACTCAGCTTAGCCCCGCTCTTCTGCGTGCGATCCGTCAGGCCGCGCGCAACATTCGCCGCGTGGCCGTCCAGCAGCTTCCCAAGCCATGGTCGCTCAGCGTTGAACGTGGCGTGACCATCCGACAACTCGTTCGGCCAATCGAGTCGGTCGGCTGTTACATCCCCGGCGGCCGGTCTTCCTTAGTTTCAACTCTGCTGATGACAGCGATCCCCGCAGAGGTAGCCGGTGTTTCGCGCATGCTCGTGGTTTGTCCGAAGCCCAACAACGAACTCCTGGCGGCCGCGCATTTTCTCGGAATTCGTGACGTAGCGCGTATCGGAGGTGCACAGGCGGTCGCGGCGCTGGCCTATGGTACAAAGTCCGTTCCGCGCGTCGAAAAGATCTGCGGGCCGGGCAACAAATACGTCACGGCCGCGAAGCAAATTGTTTCCGCGGACTGCGCCATTGATCTGCCCGCAGGGCCGACCGAAGCAGTCGTCTTGGCTGATCGCGGAAACCCGGCTTGGATCGCCGCCGACTTGCTGGCCCAGGCCGAACACGCGCCCGATGCGGCAAGTTTTCTCGTCACCACTTCGCGCAAGCTAGCGGAAAAAGTGGCCAACGAAGTTTCAGCGCAGCTTCGCGCACTAGCTTCCGACAATCCAGCTCATCGTTCCATCCGCATCGCCGGCGCCATACTGATCGCGCCTTCGCTCACTACCGCGTGCGAGTTCGTCAATCGTTTTGCGCCGGAACACTTGAGCCTCCCATCGAGTTCGCAAACGCTGCTTCAGCAAATTCGTTCTTCCGGCACAATTTTCATTGGCCCGTGGGGTGCTCAGCCTCTCGGCGACTACATTTCCGGCAGCAACCACGTATTACCGACAGCGGGTTGGGCGCGCCGACGCGGCGGGCTCTCCGCCGCTGATTTTGTAAAATCCATCACTGTGCAGGAGATTTCCCGCAGAGGCTTTGCACGCCTGGCGGACAGTGCGGAGTCTTTCGCCACCGCGGAAAATTTGCAGGCTCACTACAAAGCTGTGAGGATTCGCCGATGAAGACACGATTGCCCGTTCGTAAGGCCATCCTCAAACGAAAAACGTATGAGGCGCCGGCTGAAGGGCGCGCGGGAAAGATTCGCCTCGATTTCAACGAGAACACG
Organism: Candidatus Acidiferrum sp.; assembly: GCA_035703315.1. Taxonomy (GTDB): domain Bacteria; phylum Acidobacteriota; class Terriglobia; order Acidiferrales; family UBA7541; genus Acidiferrum. The sequence goes on from DASSYL010000324.1 coordinate 7,134, forward strand.
GCCGGATGCGGGCCGGCTGTCCTTCGGGCACTGTCGAAACTTACTCCGCAACAATTCGCCATGTATCCCGAATACCAAACGGCGACAGCCCGCATCGCGCGAAGTCTCCGCGTTCAGCCGAACGAACTCCTTCTCACCAACGGCGGTGACGATGCCCTGCGGGTTTTTTTTGACACATTTGTCGAGTCCAAGTCGCACATTTTGATTTGTGAGCCGACGTTCCCCATGTATCGCTACTGGGCGGAAATCGCCGGCGCTCGCATTGACGTGTGCCGCTATGATGCCCAAATGCAGTTTCCTTTGGGCCAGGTTCTTGCTGCGTTGCGGCGAAAGCCTTGTGTATTTTTCCTCGCCAATCCCAACAACCCGACGGGCACGCTCGTTCCGCCCGCGGCCCTGCAAAAACTCCTTCGCTCCGCTCGCGAGACTGCCGTCGTGCTCGATGAAGCTTACGCCGAATTTTCCGGCTTCTCTTCCCTGCCGTGGATTCACCGCTACCCCAATCTCTTCATCGCGCGCACTTTTTCCAAAGCCGCCGGTTTGGCCGCGTTGCGGCTCGGTGCGGTGATTGCAGCCGAAGATTCGCTTGAGCCCGTTCGCCGTGCGATGCCGCCCTTTCCGGTCAATCTGGCCGCTCTTGTCGCGGCCGAGGCGGCCCTTCGCGAACGAAAGACGATCGCACGTTATGTCCGCGACGTGAAGCTCCTGCGCGTTTGGTTCGCCAGAGAACTACGCCGGTTTGGCGTGACCACCTATCCCAGTGCCGGAAATTTTCTGCTCGCAAACTTCGGCCCTTCGGGCCCTGCTTTCTTCGCCAAACTGGAACGCAACGGCATTCTGCTGCGCGACCGCTCAAAAGAAATGGGCGCCGGCTTCGTTCGCATCACCATCGGAACAACAAAAGAGATGACCACGCTGCTGCGAGAAATCCGCCGCAACTGGAGATCACAACAGCGAATTAGCCGGGGAAAGACTTGATACCGCGCTCGTCTACCGTTCATCGCAAGACCACGGAGACGGATATCCGCCTCACGCTGAAGCTCGATGGTCACGCGAAATCATCCGTCTCGACCGGCATCCGTTTTTTTGACCACATGCTCGATCTAGTAGCACGTCATGCAGCGTTCGATTTGAAAATTGTCGCGCGCGGAGACCTCGACGTGGATCAGCATCACACTGTCGAGGACGTGGGCATTGCTCTCGGCGAAGCCGTACAAAAAGCCATCGGCTCCAAGAAAGGAATTCTGCGCGCTGGCTACTTCCTAATGCCGATGGACGAGACCCTAGCCGCGGCCGCTATCGATCTCAGCGGCCGGGCGCACTGCGTCGTCAACGCCAAGATCCACGCAAAACGCGTTGGCGACTTCACTGTGGAGTTGCTCGAAGACTTTTTCCAAGGATTCGCGCAGGCGGCTCACGCTAATGTTCATCTTCGCTGCCTTTACGGTCGCTCTTCGCATCATCAGGTCGAAGCGCTTTTTAAAGCATTTGCGCGCGCGTTGCGTTTCGCCGTCAGCCGCGATTTGCGCTTGAAGAATGTCCTGCCCAGTACCAAGGAGCTTCTGTGAGCGTCGCTGTGATCGATTACGGTGCTGGCAACGTCCCTTCCGTCGAGCGCGCCTTGCAAAGACTAGGCGTAACACCATCTCGAGCCACGCGGCCGGATGATCTTGCGAGCGCTTCGGCCATCATCCTTCCTGGTGTTGGCCACTACGCAGCCATCATTCGCGCCCTCGACAAACAGGATCTCCGTGGCCCTCTGCTCGAGAAGCTGTCGCATGGCACGCCGTTTCTCGGCATCTGTCTGGGACTACAAGCTCTCTATGCATCGAGCGAAGAAGCACCCCTTCTGTCCGGTCTCAGCCTTCTCACTGGAGCCGTGAAACGCCTGCCGCCCACCATAAAACTTCCTCACATGGGGTGGAATCGTCTGCGCATTCTGCGTTCTTCCCCATTGCTCGAAGGAATCAGTGATGCGGAGTATTTTTATTTCGCGCATACTTTCGCTGCACCATCCACTGCTGAAGCAACGGTCGCCACCTGTGACTACGGCGAGCCATTCCTAGCCGTGCTTCAGCGCGGCAACGTCTTCGCCACGCAGTTTCACCCGGAAAAGAGCGGAGCCACCGGTGCGCGGCTCCTGCAAAACTTCCTCAGACTCGCCGCATGAGCACCTGCACATGAGCCTTGCCCGCCG
>DASSYL010000367.1:0-6673 GCA_035703315.1 Candidatus Acidiferrum sp.
ACCGGCTGCGACTGATCTTTGTGTGCTGCCATCCGGCGTTGTCGCCCGATGCGCAAATTGCGCTGACGCTGCGGGAGGTGTGCGGGCTTACGACGGAAGAGATTGCGCGCGCGCACCTGACTAGTGCACCGACGGTGGCGCAGCGGATCGTACGCGCAAAGGCCAAAATTCGCGAAGCGAAGATTCCTTACGAAGTCCCATCGCTCTCGGAACTGCCGGAGCGACTGGAGATCGTGCTCCACGTCGTCTACCTGATTTTCAATGAAGGATACTCGGCGTCCTCCGGAGACCAGTTGACCCGGACGGACCTGACGCAAGAGGCCATACGGCTGACGCGGCTGCTGATGCAACTTTTGCCAGAGCCGGATTCGGAGGCGACTGGGCTGCTGGCGCTGATGCTCTTGCACGAATCTAGGCGCGCGACGCGCTTGTCGGCGGAAGGCGATGTCGTGTTGCTGGAGGACCAAGATCGATCGCTCTGGAACCAGGAGCAAATCAGCGAAGGAGTCGTGTTAGTGCGAAAGGCGCTGGCCACGCGGAACGTTGGCGCCTACACGCTGCAGGCGGCAATTGCCGCGGTACATGCGGAGGCGCCGAGCAGTAGGGCTACGGATTGGAACGAAATAGTCGGGTTATATGATTTGCTCCTGAAAGTTGAACCGTCTCCGGTAGTGGAACTCAATCGCGCGGTCGCCGTGGCGATGCGCGATGGGGAAGCCGTGGGTTTACGGTTGATCGACGACTTGCTGGCCAGGGGCGAACTCCAGAACTACTCCTTTGCGCATGCGGGACGAGCGGAGTTATACCGACGGCTTGGACGAACTGACGATGCGCGCCAATCATATGAGAGGGCTTTGCAGCTCATGGAACAGGAACCCGAGCGGAGATTCATCCAGCGGAGACTGAAAGAGCTTACAGGCGGGAACCACCAAGTGAGCGAGCTCAACTCTTAAACCGGGCGCACCAAGCCTTCTTTGGTCGCGCGCGTATTGCGAACCAGCAAGAGCACCAAGATCATTCCGAGAAGCGGCACCAGGCCCGCAACGACGATGACCTTATCGAACGAATGACCCGGTACCGACTGATTCGCATCGGAAAAGTAGCCGATCAACTTGAAGGCGATGATGGTTCCGATGCCCGCGCCCGTCCCGCTGAAACCGAAGACGGAAGCGACGGAGCCGCCGGTGAAAAGGTCGGAGGGCAAGACGTTCGCAATCGTCGAGAAAGCTGCGTAGCAAAACGTGGCCAAGCCGAAAAGCGTCGCGATGGCCGCGAGGTTTGCCGTAAAAATTGTGGGAATGAGCAGGGTTACGCCGATCGCGCCGAAGATGACGACGGCCTTGCGCGCCGCACCGAGAGACCAGCCGCGCTTAATGAGATAGCCGGAGGCCCAGCCTCCGAAGAAGTTGCCCAGATCTGCGCCGATGAAAGGTACCCAGAAAGCGATGAGGCCGGTCTTGAGCGGAATGCCCTTGGCGAGGAGATACAAGGGAAACCAGTCGGCGATGAAAAACCAGACGGGGTCGGTGAGGGTCTTGGCGGCGATAGCGCCCCAGGTTTGCGGCAGCTTCAGCAGACCTGCCCAGGAATTCCTTCGCTCAGCAGGAAGCTGCGTTTCGGTGGTGTCAGCAAGAATCATCTGGCGTTCGGCGGGCGAGATGCGCGGGTGATCGGCGGGAAGATAGTAGCCGCGCCGCCAAGCAAAGAGCCAAAGGAAGCCGAGAAAGCCAGGAATGACGAATGCAGGCCGCCATCCCCAGCGGTAATAAATCGGCAGAACAATGAAAGGCGCGATGGCGCCGCCGATGGACGAGCCGCTATCGAAGAGCGCCGCGGCGAGTCCACGTTCACGCTTGGGGAACCATTCGGAGACGGCTTTGGCAGCGCCAGGCCAGTTCGCGGATTCACCGGCGCCGAGCAAAAAGCGAAACGTCGCGAAACCGTAGAAGCCGGTGGCTAACGACGTCGCCATCGAAACGATGGAGTACCAAAGGACGGAGAGGCTGAGGCCACGTTTTGTGCCGACGCGGTCGATGAATCTCCCGCAAAGAGTTTGGCCGACCGAATAGGCGATCCGGAAGCTGATCAAAAGATTTGCATAGTCGGTGTGAGTCCAACGATGTTCTTGCGTCAGAAAGGGAGCGAGGAGAGCCAGCGTCTGTCGGTCAATGTAGTTGATGACCGTGGAAGCAAAGAGCAGCCCGCCAATCCACCAGCGCAGGTTTCGAATGTAAGGCAGCCTGGGCGCGTCAGGCGATGGCGATGCGGGCATCATGCGGTCTGGGCTGCGCTGAATCTTATTAATGTTTCGCGGCCCAAGCGCGACGAGGAAGCCTGCAAGACCTCGATTCTGGACCAATCGATGTCGCGCGCAGCAGTAAGCGCTTCAAGAAATTCGATCTGAGACGCGCCGGTGGCGGCGACAAGACGCGCAGTGCTCTTTTTATACAGCGTGCGGCGCAGGGATGTGGCGGCGTGCGCTGCCGCGGCCCGGCTTGTTGTGAGTTTGTCGTCCAGAATCTTGATGCGCAACTAGCCCAACCTTTCTAGTTCCGCCCGTTTTCCGGAGGCGCACGCCGAGTAAATTGCCTCGACGAGCGCGATACTGCGACGAGCTTCGGCACCAGAACAGCGGGGCGTACCGTTGGTCTGAATCGCGCGGATAAAGTCCTCCAGTGCTGCTTGGTGGCCGCGCACGTCGCTGACAGTAGCCGACGAGGCGCTCGCGTTTTGATCGTCGCCAGTACTGCGAAAATCAAATGGCGGATTGCGCAGATCGGCGGCGAGCAAACGGTCGTGCTCGATGATGATGGTGCCCTCGGTGCCGCTCAATTCGACGCGACGCGGGTAGCCCGGATACACGGAGGTGGTTGCCTGCAACGTGCCAATGGCACCGTTGGCGAATTCGAGCGTAGCGACAAGCGTGTCTTCGGCTTCGATATCGTGCAAAGCAGTCTTGCGCATTGCTTGGACGGCCGCTACATCACCGACGAGCCAGAGCAAGAGATCGGCCGTATGGATGGCTTGGTTGATCAAAGCGCCGCCGCCGTCGAAGCGCAACGTGCCGCGCCAATGGGAGTCCGCGTAGTAGCTCGCAGGGCGGAACCATTTCACGCGAGCGTCGACGAGGATCGGCCTGCCGAGCAGACCGTTGGTCATCCACTGTTTGACGCGAAGCAAATCGGCTTTGAAGCGGTCCTGGAAAAATACGCCCAGCTTCACGCCGGCCTCCGATGCCGCGGCGATCAGAGCATCAGCGCGTGCGGTGGAGATGTCGAGCGGCTTTTCTGAAAGCACGTGCAGGCCGTGGCGTGCAGCAGCAATTCCCTGCTCCGCGTGCAACCCGGAAGGGCTTCCGATGGCGACAAAGTCCATCGGGCGGTGCGAAAGAAATTTCGTAAAGTCGGAATACGCCGTGGCGGCGTGTTCGGAGGCTAGCTTGCCCACTTTTTCGTGGTTGCTTCCGTAAACCGCCGCCAGGAAAAGATCCGGAATTTGGCGCGCGGCACGCGCATGCGTTTGGGAGATGTTGCCGCCGCCGATAATGCCAACGTGAATCGTCATGAGTGCCGCGTAGCTCTCCTGATGTGGATCGCATGGTATTCCGACCGCGGGGGAACGTCAATTTGGCTTGAAACTTGCGCTACTTCCGTAGCCGTCAGCAGAAACGACAGCGGTGCGCTAAGATTGCGTTGGAGACAATCAGATGAGTACGACCGTGACCAACACGGACACTTCGACACAGCTTTCGCGAGGGCCGTTTCGCGCACCACGCGGGTTGGCACTTTCATGCAAAGGCTGGCAGCAGGAAGCCGCACTGCGCATGCTGATGAACAACCTCGATCCTGAGGTGGCCGAGAAGCCGGAAGAGTTGGTGGTGTACGGCGGCACGGGCAAGGCGGCGCGCAACTGGGAGAGTTTCCACGCGATCGTAAAGGCTCTGCGCGACCTGGCGAATGACGAGACGCTGCTAGTGCAGTCCGGCAAGCCAGTCGGTATTTTTCGCACGCACGACTATGCTCCGCGGGTGTTGCTCTGCAATTCGAATTTGGTCGGACATTGGAGCAACTGGGACAAGTTTCACGAGCTGGACCGCGCCGGCCTGATGATGTATGGCCAGATGACCGCGGGAAGCTGGATCTACATCGGGACGCAAGGAATTTTGCAAGGAACGTACGAGACATTCGCGGCAGCCGCGCAGAAACACTTCGGCGGCGACCTCAAAGGCAAGCTGGTAGTCACTGGTGGCATCGGTGGAATGGGTGGTGCGCAACCGCTGGCCGCTACCATGAACGGCGCTGCGTTTCTTGGCATTGACGTTGATCCGGAACGCATCAAGAAGCGCCTGAAGACCGGCTACATCGACGTCATGGTGAATAGCCTGGATGAAGCTCTGCGCATTTTGAAGAACGCCGTCCGCAAAGGGGAAGCCACTTCGGTCGGGCTCGTCGGCAACTGTGCGGACCTGATTCCTGAGCTGGCGAAACGCGGCGTCGTGCCGGATCTGCTAACCGACCAAACCAGCGCGCACGATCCCATCGGCGGCTACGTACCCAACGCGATTACGCTCGAAGCAGCGCTGGAATTGCGAAAAAAAGATCGCGACGACTACCAGAAGCGCTCGCTCGAGGCGATGGCTCAGCATGTTCAAGGCATGCTCGATTTGCAGAAACTGGGTGCCGTGACGTTTGACTACGGCAATAACATTCGGACGTTCGCGTATCAACAGGGCGTCAAGGACGCCTACAACTTTCCAGGCTTTGTGCCGGCATATATTCGTCCGTTGTTTTGCGAAGGCAAAGGGCCGTTTCGTTGGGCGGCTCTTTCCGGTGAATCCTCCGACATTGCGCGCACCGATCAACTGGTGCTCGAACTTTTCCCGCACAACGAGCACCTGCGCCGGTGGATCTCGCTGGCACAAAAGCGCGTGAAATTTCAGGGGCTGCCCTCGCGTATCTGTTGGTTGGGATACGGAGAGCGGGACAAATTCGGCCTCGCTTTGAACGATTTGGTGGCAAAAGGTGAATTGAAAGCTCCCGTCGTGATGGGGCGCGATCACTTGGATTGCGGCTCGGTGGCTTCGCCCTATCGCGAAACGGAATCCATGCCGGACGGCTCCGATGCGGTTGCGGACTGGCCCTTGCTCAATGCGCTGGTCAACACGGCAAGCGGCGCTTCCTGGGTTTCGATTCACAACGGCGGCGGCGTGGGAATTGGCTATTCGCAGCACTCTGGCCAAGTGACCATCGCGGACGGAAGCAAAGAGATGGCGGCGCGTATCGAACGCGTGTTGACGAATGATCCGGGTATGGGCGTGATCCGCCACGCGGATGCGGGTTATCCGGAAGCCATCGCGTTTGCGAAAGAAAAAGGCGTGAAGGTGCCGATGGGCGTGTAAAAGTTTTGTCGCCAACGGTTTCCAACGAACGTCTGCACGGAAAAGTCGCATCAAATCAACTGGGAGAATCGAATGTACGTAGTCTTGGGAGCTTCTGGCAATACCGGCTCGGTTGTTGCAGGAAAGCTGCTGGCGAAGGGCGAAAAGGTACGCGCGGTTGGTCGAGATGCGACCAAACTGAGCGCGCTGGCACGGCTTGGCGCCGATGTGGACGTTGCCGAATTGAACGATCCCGCTGCGCTCATCAATATTTTCACGGGAGCGAAGGGCGCGTATTTGTTGATTCCTCCGCAGATTCATGCGGAAGACTTCATAGCGGCCGCAGATGCCATTAGCACTTCGATCGCAGACGCGGTCCGGGACTCCGGCGTAGCGCATGTGGTCGTGCTGAGCAGTATCGGCGCACAGCACGCGGAGCGCACCGGCCCGATCGTCACGCTCCACCGCCTGGAAGAAAAACTCAAGCAAGTGCCGCAGCTCTCGGCACTGTTTCTCCGCCCGGCTTACTTCATGGAAAATTTCATGATGATGATCCCGCTGGTGCTGGCCATGGGCTTTTTCGCCGGCGGCATTCGCGGTGACCTGAAGATGCCGATGATCGCTACCCGCGACATCGGCGACTATGCGGCGGATCGCTTGGCGGCATTGGACTTTACCGGCTTCTCAACCCTCGAGATGCTGGGCCAACGCGATGTTTCGCACGACGAAGCGGCAAGCGCGATTGGCGCCGCCATTGGCAAGCCCAAACTTTCTTATCAAAAATTTCCCGCGTTCCTCGTTGAACAAGGCATCAAGCAGCTCGGCATTCCCAAGAAAACCGCCAGCCTGATGACCGAGATGCACGAAGCGGGTAACGATGGCCTGCTCATTCCTCAGGAGCCGCGTTCGGAGCAAAATACAACGCCGACCTCCGTCGAAGCTTTCGCACAGGAAGAATTTGCTCCGGCGTACCAGGCGAAAGCTGCGACAGCCTGAAGTTCGACTTGAGTTCAAGCATAATAGCCGGACCGTGAGCAATTCCCTTCTGATTCGCGGAGCTTCGCAAATTGTGACGGTGAGTGGCCGCGCGCCGCGCCGTGGCAAACTGCTCGCCGACATCGGCGTACTTCGCGATTCCGCGCTTTTGCTTCGCGACGGAGCGATCTCCGCCGTGGGTCCGGCGACAAAAATCGAGAAGCTCAAGGAAAGCAAATCGGCTGAAGTGTTGGATCTCGATGGCCGCGTCGTCTTGCCCGGCTTCGTTGATTCGCATACTCATCTCATTCATGCCTCAAG
>DASSYL010000376.1:0-4265 GCA_035703315.1 Candidatus Acidiferrum sp.
CTTTCAATGGCCATCACCAAACTACCCAGCCGGGAGTTCAATCAGGACACAAGCAGAGAGCAGCTAAACGCGGCCCCGTCTTCACCGACCGAGGACGTCCGTCTCACGTGCTACTTACGGTTGAGGAATACTAGAAGCTTACCGAGGGGCAGAAGGGCATTGTGGACCTATTCGGAATGCCACAGGCCGCTGAAGTTGAATTTGAGCCGCCCCGCCTGAAAGGCAAACTCCACCAGCCGTCAGATTTGTCCTGAAGTATCTCCTCGATACCAAGATAGTTTCCGAGTTAAGAAAAGCTAGGAGGGCGGGTGAGTCAAGCCGATTGGCGCTCGGAGGCACGAAGATTTTTGAGCGCCATGGCGGCGGAATGTGATTTTCCCCAATGGCACATCGCCTCTAGTAAGGGCCGCAGTGATTTTCCTAAAGGCGTAATGGCATAGACGACGCGCGGCGGTTTGTCGGGATAGACCGTGCGCTCGACAATGCCGGCAGTCTGTAATTCGCGTAACTGGTGAGAGAGCGTACGGTGCGTGATACCCGCGATGCCGCGCTTTAGCTCGGAAAAGCGTTTGCTGTCTTGAAAAAGTTGCTCGAGGACCGCGGCTTTCCAACGGCCGCCAACGATGCGGATAGTCGTTTCCACCGGGCAGAGTTCAGGGCGCTTCGCCATATACCAAGTATCTCATGATATACCACCTATAAAAAATGCGCCAGCTATTCTTATGTAACCACTGACGTTTTCTTCTCATCTATTCGGCCATATCCGCAATATGGGCGACTGGACGGCGCCGAACGTTAGATGCGGAAGCCGCGAAATAGCCACAGTTAGCAAGTTGGGGAGCGCAATGTCATTGGGGATCGAAATGGGCGGAACAAATACCGAGGTTTCGAGGAAGTTTGGGAAAGTTGCGACATTCGCCTTGTCGGCTATTGCCGTGGCGAGCGGGTGCTCTGGCCCTGCGCAACAGGCTGCGGCGGCACCGCCAGAGGTAACGGTAACGGAAGTGGTTTGCAAACAGATTAGCGACAGCGATGAGTTTACCGGCCGGTTGGAAGCTGTGAATGCAGTAGAGGTTCGGCCGCGCGTTTCGGGTTATTTGCAGAGCGTGCATTTTAAAGAGGGCGAAATTGTTCGCCAGGGAGATTTGTTGTTTCAGATTGATCCTCGGCCGTTCCAGGCCGAAGTGGACCGACTGAAGGGCGAATTGGCCGAAGCGAAAGCGCAGAGCGCGCGTGCCCAGAGCGATTTTCAGCGTGCCGAACGGCTGCATAACAATGACGGCATGTCGGCGGAGGAATACGACCGACGGGCCGCCGCGCGTAACGAGGCAGAAGCGAAGGTAGCGGCGACGCAGGGATCGCTGCGCGGGGCAGAACTAAATTTGGAGTTCACTCGCGTGGTGGCTCCGATCACAGGGCGAGTGAGCCGAGCGGAAATCACGGAAGGCAATTTGGTGGAGAGCGGAGCGGCACAGGTAAGGCCGCTGACAACGCTGGTTTCGCTCGATCCGATCTATGCGTACTTCGATGTGGACGAGCAAACGTATCTGAAATACGCACGCGTGACGCGCACGCGTGCTGCGGGCACGCGCGAACAACGCGGAGCGGTGCTGGGCCTGGCGGATGAAAATGGTTTTCCTCACGTTGGCGTCGTGAATTTCGTGGACAACCAGGTCAGCTCGACCACCGGAACGATTCGGGTGCGCGCGACGTTTCCCAACAAGAATCTAGCACTGACGCCCGGACTGTTCGCGAGGGTCCGGCTGCAGGGTGGAGGAGCGTACAGCGGCTGCCTGGCCAAGGACGATGCGGTCGTGACGGACCTGAACCAGAAGTACGTCTACGTGCTGGAGAAGGACAACAAGGTTGAGTACCGGGCCGTGGACATTGGTCCGATGGCGGACGGGTTGCGCGTGTTTCGCAAGGGACTGCGCGAGGGAGATGTTGTGGTGATCAGCGGACTGCAGCGCGTGCGGCCGGGATCAGTCGTTACGCCAAAGAGGGCTTTGACGGCGGAAAGTGCAGGCCGACCGCAGGCGACGGCACAGGCGAGTGAAACGGCCGTCGAGCAGGGCGCCGCGAAACAGGAAACCAGAACGGCAAAGCCATGAACATTTCAGAATTTTTCATCAAGCGGCCGATTTTCGCGGCCGTCATATCCATCGTCATCTTTGTTGTGGGAGCGCTGGCGTATCTGCGGCTTCCGTTGAGCGAGTACCCCGAGGTGGTGCCGCCGACGGTTGTCGTGCGCACTACGTACCCGGGCGCAAATCCTACGGTGATTGCGGACACGGTGGCGGCCCCGCTCGAACAGCAGATCAACGGCGTCGAAGGAATGTTGTACATGTTCTCGCAAGCGACAGCCGACGGCGTGATGACGCTAACGATCACGTTTGGCCTGGGCACGGACCTGGACAAAGCGCAGGTACAAGTGCAAAACCGCGTGTCGCAGGCGTTGCCGCGGCTGCCACAGGAAGTGCAGCGGCTCGGCGTGACCACGGAAAAAACCTCGCCCGATTTGCTGATGGTTGTGCACTTGCAATCTCCGGACAACCGCTATGACACGTTGTATCTGGCGAATCTGGCGATTTTGCAGGTGAAGGATGAATTGGGGCGTCTGCCAGGAGTAGGCAGCGTACAGGTGTTTGGCGCCGGTGATTTCAGCATGCGTGTATGGCTGAATCCCAACAAGCTGGCGTCGCACAATCTGACGGCCAGCGACGTGGTACAGGCGATTCGCGAGCAAAACGTGCAGGTTGCGGCTGGCGTGTTGGGCGCTCCGCCGACCAATACGGGGAGCACGGCGTTTCAACTGCTGGTGAACACGCAGGGGCGGCTAAGCACGGAAGAAGAGTTCGGGAACATCATCATACGCGCGGGCAAAGACGGTGAAATTACCCGCGTGCGCGACGTGGGCCGCGTAGAGCTTGGTTCGAGCACCTATGCGCTGCGCAGTTTGTTGGATAACAAAGCGGCGGCGGCGCTGCCGATTTCGCAGCGGCCTGGGTCCAATGCCCTGCTTACTTCGCAGCAGGTTCGAGAGACGATGGAGCGGCTGAAGAAGAATTTTCCCGAAGGCGTGGACTACAAGATTGTCTACGACCCAACGGTGTTCGTGCGCGAATCGATTCGAGCCGTTGGCCATACGTTTATCGAAGCGCTGATTCTGGTAGTCATCGTAGTGCTGGTGTTCCTGCAGACGTGGCGGGCATCGATCATTCCATTGTTGGCTCTGCCGGTTTCGCTGGTAGGAACTTTTTCGATCATGCTAGCGCTGGGATTTTCGCTAAACACGTTGTCGCTGTTTGGGCTGGTGCTGGCGATCGGTATCGTAGTGGACGACGCGATCGTGGTTGTCGAAAACGTGGAGCGAAACATCGAGCTTGGCTACGAGCCGCATGAAGCCACGCGCCGCGCGATGAACGAAGTGAGCGGGCCGATCGTGGCGATTGCGTTGGTGCTGTGCGCGGTGTTCGTGCCTACGGCGTTCATCGTGGGATTGTCGGGCGAGTTCTACAAACAGTTCGCGCTGACGATTGCCATTTCGACCGTCATTTCGGCGTTTAACTCGCTGACCCTGAGTCCCGCTCTGGCCGCACTGCTTCTGAAACCGCATGGAGCAAAGAAGGATTTGCTCACCCGAGCGATTGATTTTGCTTTCGGCTGGTTTTTCAAGCTGTTCAACAAGTTTTTCGGAAAGTCATCGCGGGTCTACGGGAAACTGGTCACGCATACACTGCGTTCGTCCGGCATTGCAGTCTTGGTCTATGCGGGATTGGTGGCGTTGGCGGCCATGGGGTTCGCCAAAGTGCCGGCGGGGTTTGTTCCGACCCAGGACAAGGGCTATCTCGTCTCTTTCGCGCAGTTGCCGAATGGGGCGACGCTCGATCGGACCGAGGATGTGATTCGGCGCATGTCGGACATTGCGTTGAAAAATCCGGCGGTACAAAGCGCGGTAGCGTTCCCGGGCCTTTCCATTAACGGATTTACGAACAGCCCAAACTCAGGAATTGTTTTCGCGATTCTGAAGCCATCCGAGGAACGCGAAGCGCCGGCATTGAAGGCCGATGCAGTCGCCGCGGAGCTGAACAAACAGTACGGGACGATTCAAGAAGCGTTTATCGCGGTTTTTCCGCCGCCTCCGGTGCAAGGGCTAGGTCAAGTCGCGGGCTTCAAACTGTACGTGGAAGACCGTTCCAGCACTGGATTGGTACCGTTGTTCAAGGAAACCAGGACCGCCGTCCAGAAAGGGAATCAGACGCCGG
>DASSYL010000399.1:0-17611 GCA_035703315.1 Candidatus Acidiferrum sp.
CTCACCGCCGAATCCCACGCCGAACAACCCGTCGGTCACAAACATGGCGATTTTTCCAGATTATTCCGTCAATCCGCCCAGTGTGGTCGGCACGCCAGTGGGCACGGCTGGAAGCAACCCCAGTGCCGTCGACATCGACACCACGCTCGGGATCCTGGCGGTAGCGGAAACCGGATCCAACCAAGTGGAGTTCTTTTCGATTAGCAAGGGCTCGTTGGCCTCGGTCGGCACACAAAGCGTTCCTTCGCCGACAGGACTTTCGATCAACCAGACAAACCACACGGTAGCAGTCGTCGATTACCAGGATCAAAGCGTGGTGGTGTTTCCGCTTCCCGGCCAGACAGGCGACCCGTTGGTCACTTATCCGTTGACCATTTCGCTGGCCGGCTTGGTACCGCCCAACGCCATCGTCGGCCCTCTGCCGATGCCTTATTCGATTGGAGTGGACTCGGACACCAACAACGCCATCGTCGCTTACTCTTCGACTGCCAATCCGACAACTGCCAAGGTCGGATTCTTGCTGGACCTCAACAAAAACGCCAACCAGACCTGTATCGCCACCAGCGGAGGATCGCCCTGCGTCCATGCCCAGGTCACGCTGAATACCGGACCATTTCCGCAGATCGCTATGCTTCCGCACTCGCACACGGCCTACGTTACGCCCGGCGGCGTCGGTGTTGTCAGCGGGGTGGACGTTACCAGAGCTTCTTTCTCGACCCCGATCAGCAGCGTATCGCTGACATCAGGACTGGTTACCGTGATCACCTCTTCCGCGCACAACCTGACTCCCGGGTCTCCCACTACCGTATTGATTTCCGGAGTAACCGACAGCGACTTCAATGGCGCGTTCACGGTTCAGAGCGTAATCAATTCGACCAGCTTCACCTACGCCCTGAATGTGAGCACGAACAAACAATCTACGGGCGGAACGGTTTTTTACAGCAGTCCTAACGTCCTGGTGCCCTTGTCACCGACCTCGCGCGGGATTGCCATCAACCCAATCACCCGCACAGCAGCCATCGCCGATGCCAACGCAACCAACGGCGCTCAAATCAATCTGCTCAATTCCTTGGACCAATCGGTCAGCACCATCAATTTCCTCGCGGGATGCACTGCGTTTACGACCAGCTGCTCGGGCGCGCCGGAATTCCTTGGCACCACTTCTGTTGCCTTCCAGCCGTACTCCAATCTGCTCGTCTCGTATAACTCAAATCCGGCTCTTAGCGCGAACCAGAAAGACCAGGTTTCCATTTCCAATCCAGTGACCCTGCAACGCTATGCCTTCGTCTCGGATTCATCCGGAGACGCAACGCATCTTGGCGGTACTGGCTCAGCTTCCATTTCGGTTGGCAGCAATACGCTCAACTTATTTGGCGGTTTGGCCGTGGACCCCGCGACGAACCAGGCGTTTGTTGTGCAATCCGGCAGCAATACCATTCGCATCGTGGACCTTGGAGGGCTTAAGGCAGCGCAGATTACCGAGCTGCAGGTTCAGACCGTTCCTGGAGCACAGATTGGCGGCATCCCCGGGGCGCTGATGTCACAGGGAACGCTCAGTTCAAGCGCCGACCTTCAGCATGTGAAGATTTATGGTTCGGGCTTCGACGCGTCCACTAAAGCGCGCCTCGACGGCACCGTGGTTCCCACGACTTTCGTCAGCAGCCGCATTCTCGACGTCACGATTCCAGCTTCGCCGTTTTTGGCGATGCCTCATCGTTTCGCAGTGGATGTGCTCACCGGAGCCGGCGTGCAATCAAACGCCACAGACTTTTTCGTGATCAAGGCCGTGGATTTGACGGCCGCTTGCTCCGGCGGGAATCCTCAGCCCGGCTCCGTGGCCATCGCCGATCAGCTGCCAGGCCAGGGTTTTGCACCGATCGCGGTTGTGACCAACACGGGCTGCAACAACGTTTCTGTCGTGGACATCAATCCCGCAAGCCCCACCTTCGGACAGTCCGTCGGAAATCCCATTGCCACCGGCACCGGTCCGCAAGGCATTGCCGTTAGCCCACGTTTCGGCCTGGCCGTGGTCGCCAACAATACCGGTGGAACTGCGTCCATCCTGGATATCGCCAGCCGAACTCAGAAGGTCGGCGAAGTGACCGTCGGTTCGACTCCCACTGGAGTTGCCATCAACGAGGGAACCGGAGCGGCGCTAGTCGCCAACACCGGCAGCAATACCGTCTCTCAGATTGACTTGTCGCTGCTTTTCCCGGCCTCGGGCACGGCACCCACGACTCTTAGCGCTATCACGATTTCTGTCGATACATCCCCCATCGCGATCGCAATTGATCCGGACCGCGGCACGAATAGCCAGGGCTTGGCCGTAGTCACCGCACTCGAACTCATCAGCGGGTCACTACCGACGGGCGTTCTCGACGCCATCGATATTGGCGGCGCCACGCCAGCGAAGAGCACCAGCGCCGTAACCGGCAGCGTCAGCTCCGCGCCGACCGGAATTGTTTTTGATCCGTCGGTTTCTCCGGCGTTGTTCTATGCCAATTCAAGCGGAGCCAACACCGTTACCTCGTACAATCCGGACACCGGCCTCACCTCGTCGGTGAAGGTCGGCATCAATCCGACTTCGCTGGCCATGAATCCGCAAACTGGCGGCATCATGACCATAAACTCCACCAGCCAAACGGTTTCGATCGTGGACACGCTATCGAATCCGTTCAAGACACGACGCACGTTCGGTCTTAGTGGATCGGCGCAATTTGGCATTGCCATCGACCAGTTCACGAACATGGCCGTAATTGCGGATCAAGCTCACAATCGTTTGCTGATCTTCCCGATGCCCAACTGAGGTTGGGCTTCGTACGGCTTCATGAACTTGGCGGATTTTGGTACAACTTGACGCGGCCTGCGGCGCATCGCATCAGGCAGGACTTTCCTGCTCTGCCTTGCTTACAGCCATGCGCTTTGCCGTTGCTAGGGTGGGATTGCCTCGGCTATACTTTTTGGTTTGTATCGCGCCCGCGAATCCAGCAGGAGCGCGGGGGAACGGGTTTCAGGGTATGTTTTACAAACCCTGACCAGAAGAAGTTCAGGGTTTGTTCTGCAAATTCTGGATTCAGAAAATTTCGGCCAATCTAGGTTGGCGTGAAGGGAAGCGCGCAGCGCTTCCTCAATTAAGGAGACTACTGTGAACAAGATGTTTCTAACGGCCGCTCTCGCCGCAGCGAGCCTCGCCGGTGCGGTTTCTCTCGCCGCCCAAGCGTCGCCTGCAGCGGGTTCCACGGCCAACACCAAAGTTGGTGTTCTCAACGTGCGCCAAGCGATCGTGGCCACGTCCGAAGGCAAGCAGGCCTCGTCGGAGCTGCAGGGCCAGTTCTCGTCGCGCCAGACTGAGCTGGAGAACATGAACAAGCAGATCAACGACATTCGTCAGCGTCTGCAAGCCAACGAAGGCAAGCTCAGCCCGGAAGAAGGCCAGCGGCTTCAGCGGCAAGGCGAAGCGCTCGCCAAGCAGCTGCAGCGCAAGCAGGAAGATTATCAGGAGGACGTAAACGCTTCGCAACAGGAAGTGATTGACCGCATCGGGCGAAAGATGATGGATGTGCTTGACCGTTACGCGCGCGAAAATGCGTACACGGCGATTTTTGATTCTTCGGCACAGGGCGCGCCGATCTACGTTTCAAATGGTGTGGACGTGACGCCAGAAATCATCAAGCTGTATGACCAAGCCTATCCGGCCAAAGCGGGCGCCACGGCGGCCAAGCCAGCGGCCAAGCCCGCTGCAACAGGAACGGCGCCTGCTCCGAAGCCCTAACCCTTTTTGAATCAGCGCATTCTGCAGGGCGTCGCAACACTGGGCGCCCTGCTTTTTTCCGGTATCTTGCTTTTGCCGTACCCTGGGCATATACTTTGATTTCGCTCGTAACGGGTCGCACGATCGAGTGGGCGCAAGCCCGCTTTTTTGTGTCTGCCGGTTCTGGGTTTCAGGGTTTGCTTTACAAACCCTGACGCGACAACCGTCGCGTTTCGCCGGCATTGGCCGTGGAGTCTCTGCTTGCAGTTGGAAAAAATTCGCGAAGCCGCCGAGCGGGTCGCTCGTTCGGAAGGACTGGAAGTTGTTGACGTCGAATGGAAAGTCGGCAAACAGCGCTTCCTTAGGGTGTACATCGACCGCTTGCCAGCCCCTGAAACGGCTCAAAACGGTCAGCCCGACCCTTATCCGAAAATTTCGCACGCCGACTGCGAGCGCGTCAGCCAACAGTTGAGTGTGATCCTCGATGTTGAGGAGTTGGTGCCCGGTCCGGGCTATGTGCTGGAGATCAGCTCTCCCGGCATGGATCGAGCGCTGAAGAAGCGGGCGGACTACGAGCGGTTCCGAGGCCGCTCGGCGAAGATTTGGACCGAGCAACCGGTCGGCGAGATGAGTTTTTTTGAGGGCCGTCTCGCGGGCGTGACGGAAGATCGGGTTCCCGGGTCGGGACTTACCGACTCTGGGAATGTAAAGGTCAAGTTGGAGTTGAAAGGCAAAACTCCGCAGACCGTAGAATTGCCCCTGGCCCTCATACGCAAGGCGCACCTCGTCGTCGAGTTTTAGTAGACACTCTTCGTCGTTGTTGTGGCGGCCGCGCCTCGATCGGCGCGCTAGCGCGGTAGTTACGCTGATTTTATGCCGGGTCGCTCTGCTTCACCGGCACTGGGGAAAACAAAGCTCGTTCGGGAAAGTGCTATGGCGAATCTGCTCTATCAACAGATCGAAATGCTCAGCCGGGAAAAGCACATTGAGCCGGAAGTCGTAGTGTCCGCCATTGAAGACGCTATGGTCGTAGCGGCCCGCAAATATTACAAGACCGAGGAAGACCTGCGCGGCAAGTTCAATCAGGAAACCGGCCAGGTAGACGTGTTCTCGGTCGTCACGGTTGTTGAGGAAGTCGCCGATCCCACTCGCGAAATCAGCGTGACCGATGCGCGCAGAAAGAATCCAGCCGCGGAAGTGGGCACGGAAATCCTAACCGCCAAGCCCACCGACGTACTGGGCCGTATCGCCGCGCAAACCGCCAAACAGGTGATCCTGCAGAAGGTGCGTGAAGCGGAGCGCGACACCATCTTCAATGAGTACCACAATCGTGTCGGCGAACTTGTGACCGTCATCGTCAAGCGCGCCGAAGGTCCCGATTTGATCGTGGACATGGGCCGCACGGAAGCGCGTTTGCCGAAGCGCGAGCAGTCCAAACTCGAAACCTACAATATCGGCGAGCGCCTTCGCGTGGTGATCCGCATGGTGGACCGCGCTGCGAAAGGCCCGCAAGTCATTGTTTCGCGCGCCGACGCGGCTTTGGTGCAGCGCCTGTTTGAAATGGAAGTTCCTGAGATTTACGACGGCACGGTGCAGATCCGCGCTGCCGCCCGCGAAGCCGGCGAGCGTACGAAGGTGGCTGTCTTCAGCCGCGATAAGGACGTTGACCCAGTGGGCGCCTGCGTCGGCATGAAGGGCATGCGGGTACAGTCCATCATTCGCGAATTGCGCGGCGAGAAAATCGACATCATCCCGTACAGCGAAGAAACCGTGGCGTTCGCGCAGAAAGCGCTGAGCCCCGCTAAGGTCACGCGTGTCCAGATTACGGATCCCGAGAATCATAAGCTGGAAGTGATTGTCGAAGATTCGCAGCTCTCTCTTGCCATCGGCAAGAAAGGCCAGAACGTTCGCTTGGCCAGCAAGCTCATCGGCTGGGACATCGACATCAAGAGCGAAGAAGAGAAGCGCCGCGAAATCGAAGCGGAAATGACCGCGCTGACCGCGCCGGTAACTCCGCTCACGGCGCTTGCCGGAGTCGGACCCAAGACCATCGAAAAAATCGAAGCCGCCGGTATTACTTCGCTGGAGCAACTGGCCGGAATGACTCCCGAACAGTTGATGGAAATTCCGGGCATCGGCGAAAAGATGGTGGACAAGATCTACCAGGCCGTAAACCAGTTTTATGAAAGCGGCGCAGGAGCGGCTCCGGCGGAAGGCGCTTCTACCCTAGCCGCCGAAGAGTCCGCGAGCGCCGAAAATCAAACCGAGACCGCATCGGAACCGGAAACCGAAACACCAACCGCTGAAACCGGCGGCGGCAGGGCGGAAGCGAATTCGATGGGCACCGCTACTGAAGGAGAAGTGGAGACACCGTTGCCGCCCGAAGCGGCCGCTGAACCCAGTGCTGATTCAGGGCAAGCGGGAGAAACAGAAGACGTCAGCGAAGACGAAAAGAAGAGTGACGAAACGAATTCGTAGTTTGCAGTTCAGAAGTGCAGCAGTTTGAACGGAGCGCATGACCGACGCCAATCAAGTACGAATCAACGAGCTGGCCCGCGAGCTCGAAGTCAAGGCCAAGGCCATCATTGACCTTCTGCCCGGCTTCGGCGTAACGGAAAAGAAAACTCACTCGAGTTCTATCCCGGTGGACGTGGCTGAAAAAGTGCGCCGCACCATCCAGGGGCAGGCCGAAGCTGACGCTGCGGCCGAAGCGAACGCTGTTGCTGAAAAGGCCGCCAAGGAAGCTGCCGCACGAGCTTCTCGGCAAAGGGCTGCGGCTCCGCCAGTCGCCGCAAAGCCGGCCGCACCACCGGCACCCCCTGCGCCCCCAACTCCGCCTGCCGCTCCCGCAGTGGTGAAGCCTGCGGCTCCCGCTGCCGTGCCTCAAGTTCCTGCGCCTGCACCTACGCCGGTGGCTCCGGTGGCTCCAATTTCCGCGGGCCCTGCCGCTCAGCCGAAACCCGTACCTCCGGCCGTTCCCGCGACTCCACCTCCCGTTACGCAGCCGCAAACTGCGGTTCCTCCTGTTGCCGCCAAACCGGCAGCACCTGCGCCGGTGGCTCCACAGGCTCCGGCCCCAGCGGCTCCGGCGGCTTCACCAAAACCTGCTCCGATGGGAGCACCGAAGCCGGTGCCCGGAGCTCCTCATGGGCAGCCTTTGCGGCCAGGGCCCCAACCCGGCCAAGGCGGCGCTCCCGGACAGCGTCCTCAAACTCCCCGCCCCGGTGTACCCGGCCAACCCTCCGGTCAGCCAGGTGGGGCTCGACCCGCCGCAGCCGGACAGCAACGTCCCTCAGGCCAGCCTTCGCGTCCGTTACCGACTGGTAATCGTGGCCCGCTTCCGACTGGAAATCGTGGACCCTTGCCCACCGGCAACCGCGGCCCTTTGCCTTCTGGTGATCGTCCGAGCGGCCCGCGTCCTGGCCAGCCTATGCGGCCGCAAGGCGGACCGGGCGGCCAAGGTCGTCCATTTTCTCCGCGTCCCGGCGGTCCAGGTGGACCCGGCGGCCCACAAAATCGTCCGTTCGGCCAGCGCCCCGGCGCCGTTCCCACCGGTTCTCGCCCCGGCCCGCGCATGCCTGGCCGTCCCGGCATGCTTCCGCCTCTACCGGACAAGATGCCGTCCAAGGCCGAGCCCGGCAAGCCGCTCTACGCGCGCAAACCGCCGCAGCGCCAGCGTCCCGTCGTGGACAAGCGCGAAATGGAAGGCGAGCGCAAACTTCATCCCACGCGCCAGCGTCCCGGCGCGGGCCATCGAGCTGCCGCCATCATCGCTCCTCCGGAGCCGCGTCCGCCGCGCGACATTCAGATCACGGAAGGGATCACCATTCGCGAACTCGCCGAAAAGCTCGACGTGCGCGCGAAGGAGTTGTTGAAGGTCCTTCTCGACAAGGGCATTTTCGCCAGCATCAACCAAGCTCTGGACTCGCCCACCGCAACGCAGCTCGCCGAGGCTTTTAACGGCGTTGTCTCCGTCGTCTCGTTTGAAGACGAAATGATGCTCGAGGTCGCTAAGGAAGAAACCAAGGAAAATCTCAAGCCGCGTCCGCCGGTGGTCACCGTCATGGGCCACGTCGACCACGGCAAAACCAGCTTGCTCGATGCCATCCGTGAAGCCGACGTTGCCGGCGGTGAAGCCGGCGGCATCACACAGCACATCGGCGCCTACAAAATTCAAGTCAACGACCGAAGCGTGGTCTTCGTCGACACCCCCGGCCACGAAGCCTTCACCCGCATGCGCGCGCGCGGCGCCAAGGTTACCGACATCGTGGTCCTGGTTGTTGCCGCCGACGACGGCGTCATGCCGCAAACGAAAGAGGCCATTGACCACGCCAAAGCGGCCAATGTGCCTATCATCGTTGCAGTCAACAAGATCGATAAGCCCGAAGCTCAGCCCGAACGGGTCAAGCGCCAGATCAGCGAACTCGGCTTGATGCCGGCGGAATGGGGCGGCGAAACCGAATTCGTCGAAGTCTCCGCCAAACAGAAGAAAAATCTCGACCGGCTCTTGGAAATTATTCTGCTGGTTGCCGACCTACGCGAACTCAAGGCCAATCCCGACGCGCCAGCCAGCGGTACCGTGCTGGAATCGCGCGTGGACAAGGGCCGCGGCCCCGTTGCCACGATTCTCGTGCAAAACGGCACGCTCCGCCCGAGCGACTTCTTCATCTGCGGCGCTGTGTTCGGCAAAGTGCGCGCCATGTTTGATGATCGCGGCCGCACGATTAAGGACGCTCCGCCATCCACTCCCGTTGAAGTCTTGGGCTTGCAGGGTGTTCCTGAAGCCGGCGACCACTTCCAGGTTACTGACGAAGCCAAAGCCCGCCACATCGTGGAATACCGCCAAGGCAAGCAGCGCGACGCGCAGCTCCGCGCTAGCTCCGGCGGACGCATCACCCTCGACCAGTTGCACGAGCAGCTCAAGTCCGGCGAAGTCAAGGAACTCCCCATCGTCATCAAGGGTGACGTGCAGGGCTCGGTCGAAGTGCTCAGCGAAATGTTGCCCAAACTCTCTACCGATCAGGTCAAGCTCAAGATTCTCGGCTCCGGCGTCGGCGCGGTCAGCGAAAACGACGTGCTGCTCGCTTCCGCTTCCGGCGCTATCATCATCGCCTTCGGCGTGCGGCCCGAACGCAAAGCTGCTGACCTGGCCCAGCAGGAAGGCGTGGACATTCGCACCCACACCATCATTTACGAAGTCTCCGACGAAATTAAGAAAGCCATGGAAGGCCTGCTCGAACCGGTTTTCCAGGAGACCTATCTCGGTCGCGCCGAAGTGCGCAACACGTTCCGCGTCAAGGGCGCGGGCACCATAGCCGGCTGCTACGTGGTAGACGGCGTTTTGAAGCGCGACGCCCAGGTGCGCGTGTTGCGCGACAGCGCCGTTATTTATACCTCCAAGCTTAGCTCGCTTAAGCGCTTCAAGGACGATGCGAGCGAGGTTCGCACCGGTTTTGAATGCGGCGTGGGCATTGCAAACTTCAACGACATCAAGGTCGGCGACATTCTGGAAGCCTTCAGCGTAACGAAGATCACCGGAGCCGAAGCCGCAGCCCAAGCTGGCGCCTCCGCCCGCAAATAGCAATTTCGTTTTTTGCAGTGCGGCGGCAGGACGCCGCTTGGTTCCGTCATGCCCGTCGGTTTGTTGACGTTGGAACTGCACATCGCGGAGGCGCGATCCCTCAAAGACAAGCGCCAAATTCTGCGCAGCCTGAAAGATCGTCTGCGCAGGAAATTCAACGTTGCGGTCGCCGAGCTCGACTTCCACGACGTCTGGCAAAGTTCCACCGTCGGCGTGGTCACGCTGTCCAACGCCGAACAGCACGTCGAAGAGTCGCTGCAGCATGTGCTGGCCGAAGCGCAACGCCTGCTTGGCCCGGTGCTGGTCGACCATTCCGTCGACCTACTGTGACCGAGCGGTTGGCAACCGCTTTACGACGTTTCCGTCTTCGGTTACCGGCCGTGATGCCTCGGTTCGTCTCGGTTGCTCGTTGCTTGTAACTTTGCCCTTAGTGCTGCTTTTCGCGGCGGCCGCTTGTGCTTCTGGCCGCGATACTGTAAAAAAATATTTGCGCTGCCATGGCCACTGCCAATAACCACCGTCACGAACGCATCGGCGAAGAAATCGCCCACGAAATTAACGCCATGTTAGCCGGCGAACTGAAAGACCCGCGCCTGGAAATCTCCGTCGTGGTCAACGAAGTGCGCCTGGCGCCCGATGGCCGTAACGCTCGCGTCTTCATCGGCGCGCGCGGCACCGAAGAAGAACAGAAAGGCGCCATCAAGGCTCTCGAACACGCCGTCGGCTTCATCCGCCACGAAATTCTCGAACGCCTCCAGCTGCGCCGTGTCCCCGATCTCCATTTCACTCTCGATAGCTCGGAAGACCACGCCGCGCGCATCGACCAGCTCCTCAAACAAATGAAGTCCGGCACCTCCCCGACCAAATGACATTTTTTCCCCTCCGGCGGCACTAGCGCACATGCCGAGAAAACCACAACCTGCTCCGTTTGACGGGGCGCTAGTCATTGACAAGCCGCAAGGCAAAACTTCGCACGACATCGTGGATGCCGTCCGCCACCTCGCCGGCTTCCGCCAGGTCGGCCATCTCGGTACGCTCGATCCGCTTGCCACCGGCGTTCTCGTTCTGCTGCTCGGAAAGGCCACGCGCCTGGTGCAGTTTTATTCCGGCCGCCGTAAACGCTATAGTGCCGGCTTCCGCTTTGGTTTCGCTACCGACACCTACGACTCCGAAGGTCAGGCACAAGGTGCCGATTCGGCTCCAGCGCTCGATCGTGAAGCGCTCGAGAAATTCGCCAGCGATCGCCTCGGCCTCTTCCAGCAAACGCCACCGGCTTTCTCCGCCAAAAAAATTCACGGTCGTCCTGCTTACGAACTCGCCAGGAAGAATCAGCCGGTCGAACTTAAACCCGTCGAAGTCGAACTGTTTGAGTATCGGCTAACGGAAATCGAAGGCAGCGTCGCGCGTTTCGTCATCGAATGTTCGTCGGGAACTTACATCCGCTCGCTGGCGCACGAAATGGGCCAGCAACTCGGCTGCGGCGCTCACCTCACCGAAATCTGCCGCACCGCCGTCGGCGAATTTTCTTTGCAACAAACTCTGAAATTGGAGGACCTTGCCGAAGCTGGCCGCAACAGCAAGTTCAAGGACTGCGTCATTCCGCTCGAGCACCTGCTCCCCAATTTCCCGAGCGTCACCGTTCTGCCGGTGGTCGAAAACCGCGTCCGCCACGGTTCCAAGTTCAACATTCTGCTTTCGCAGATCCAGCCCGGCCGTACCGAAGCCGCTCCAGGCGCCACCATGCAGCTCGATGCCGGAGCTCCGCACCCGCCGCGCCTTCGCGTCTTCAGCCCGCAGCGAAAACTTATCGCCATCGCCGAAGCCGTCGTCCCGCGCACCTACCAGCCGATCGTCGTCTTCGATCCCTTGCCCTGACGGAGCAGAGTGACTAGGAAGGGCCTGCTGGTTGAAATTGGGTTTTGGATTGTTAGCATCAGACCGCTCCAGGGAGGAATCATGACTGCCGTCTCGTCACTGAAAATACTTGTCAGCTCGTTGTTCGTTGCGCTGTCGCTGCTTGCCGCGACTGTTCTGCCGCCCGCTGCATCCGCAAGGCCGCAGTTTGAAGGAAAAGTACTGCGCCATGTGGTGCTCTTTAAGTTCAAAGAGAGCACGACCCCGCAGGAGATCAAGAAAATCGAGGCTGCGTTCCGCGCGCTGCCCTCGAAAATCAATGTCATCCGCAGCTTTGAATGGGGTACCAACGTCAGCCAGGAAAATTTGAATCAGGGCTACACGCACTGCTTTTTGTTGACGTTTGCTTCGGACAAGGACCGCGATGCTTATCTCGTCCACCCGGCGCAACAGGAATTTGGCAACATCCTCGGCTCGTCTCTCGATAAAGTCCTGGTGGTGGACTTCTGGGCGGAGAAGTAGACTTTTTCTACTTCGGAGTTGCGGGTAGCGGCGGCCCACGACGTTCCATTTCCGTCGGCACCGCGATAGAGCGCGCGCCGTTCTTCCCCACTGCGCGCACTGCGAAAAAGTGGTTGTCCGTGGAAACTGTTTTCAATACGCTCTCGCCAGCCTGGTCCGCGAACTCATACACCTGCCAGCGTGGATCTGTGGTTTCCCGCCACAAAAATTCAAATCCCGCGCGTTGCGGGTCCTCGTCGGCTTGCCAGGAAACGATGGCGTCGGGTTTGACTGCGCCTCCCAAGCGCGACTTGGTCGGTGGCGCGGGCGCCATCGCCAGCTGCCGCAGAGCTTCGGCGTTGTCCATGGCTACGTTCCCCATGAACGTGAAGTTCAAAAACTTTTCATAGTCGCCATACTCGACGCCGTTTTCGGCACGTGGTGTCTGGTGCTCGTGGTCGTAGTTTTCCAGCGGCTCGGTGAAACGCACTGCCGGCAAACCAGCCTTGTAAAAAGGATAGTGATCGCCGCCGCGGCCATAGCGGTCCTGGCGGAAGATGAGTCTGACGGCGGAGCGACCGTTGATTTCTTCAATGGCGCGCGCCAGTTCGCGCGACGGGGAATCGGCGTCATCAATGTCGCCGTTGCCGGAAAAAAGACGCACGCGATGAGGCGCGCCGGGTGCGAAATCCGCACCGACAATGTCGTCATCGAGCATGCCGCCTACCGTGTAACCCTGCTGTTTGACCCACTCAAGCATGTGCGTGGAACCAAGCAAGCCCTGCTCTTCACCCGAGACTGCGGCGAAGACGAGCGTGCTGCGGAAACCGCCACGCGTTTCGGCCGCTTTGCTCAGAAGACGAGCGCATTCGACGCTGACCGCGACGCCGGAAGCGTCATCGTCAGCGCCAGGCGCGTCGAGCACCGGATTCATGATGTCCTTGAAACTGGGCATGGAATCGAAGTGGCCGGAGACGATAAAGACGGTCTTCGAGAGCTTTTCGTCGGTGCCGGGAAGGATGCCATAGACGTTTTCAAGGTGCGCAGGCTGGTCGTGGGTACGCTCCGAGGTCATTTCGAACTTGTCTACCGTGACCTGCAACTTCCCTCCTGTTTCCTTGCTGATGGTGTTTAATCGCTCCACAATCCGATCGCGTCCGCAGCCTGGCCCCCGCTTCGGATCTTCCCACGATGCCAAAGTCAGCCGCGTTCCGCATTTCACCAAATCCGAGATCAGCGTCCGCATGCCTTTCTCGTCCACCGAAGCGCGTACTATCCGTCCCGCTGGCCGCGCCACTGCCTTCGCATGCGGCCTCCCGCTCAAGGGCTCCGCCGGATCCCGCACCGCCGACCCGTTCGCCTGACCGAGCGCGGCCGGTGCGCCGCACAACATCAGAGTCAGCGCGACCACCTCAAACCTTGCCAGCAGCAACTTCACGAAGCGGAAACACCCTGCGAAAGGATTCATTTTTATCCCGTTATCCCTGTGGCCTGAATTGCCAGCCGAAATTCTACATGCACATCCAGCTTTCCCCAATGCTCTCAGCTGCGTTTCTACCCTGCAATCAAGACTAGCCGATACGCTACAAGGCCTTTGCGCTTTCTCCGCTTCGCAGGGTATAGTGCCAGCACATAAACGCATAAGAGTCCCCTTCTCGCTGCCTTTACGATGGCCACTTCGCCCGTACTATTTCTCCTCCTTTATAACGCTTTGATTCTATTTGGAGCCTTCCGGCAGAGGCGCGGATTCGCATCAGGTCCAGCCCTCCTGGCTATCCTGTTTTTCTTCTCGGGCATGCCGGCGTTGATTTATCAAATCGTCTGGCAGCGGGCGCTGTTCGCCATCTATGGCGTCAACTCCGAGTCGGTCGCCGTGGTGGTTAGCGCCTTTATGATCGGTTTGGGCTTTGGCAGCCTTATCGGCGGCTGGCTTGCTACGAAGTTTCCCAGCCGAGCCATCTTGTTTTTCGCGTTAGCCGAATTCGGAACCGCTTTATTTGGCTTGGCTTCGCTCGGCATTTTTCATTGGCTTGCCCTGCGGACTGCCGGCGCGCCCCTGGCCTCTCTTGTCCCCCTCAGTATTGCCCTCTTGTTCGTTCCTACCGCCTGCATGGGCGCAACTTTGCCGTTGCTGGCAGACCATCTTGTGCGGACTTTCTCTTCGGTGGGCTACTCCGTCGGGGTGCTATATTTCGCCAACACTTTTGGTTCCGCTGTCGCCTGTTATCTGTGCGCAACCTTCTTGCTGAGAGACTTTGGTCAGCAAGGCTCAGTTCGAGTCGCCGCTTTTCTCAACTTGGCGGTAGGGTTGTCCGCTTTTTTCTTCCTGCTCCGCCGAAATCGGCACTCCAATTCCGCGTCTTTGCCGGACCAGCCATCCGTGCCCGTCGCTCCCTTTCTTTCGCTCAGGATGGCCATGCTTCTATCCGCCGCAACCGGATGCATCTCCCTGGGTTGCGAAATCGTCTGGTTCCGCGTTTTTGTCCTGGCTTCGAACGATCGCGCTCCCGCATTTGCATTGCTGCTCTCTACTTTCCTCGCAGGCGTGGCGGCCGGTGCCTACGTCGCTGGCAAACTGAGCGAAAAAAGATCCGCTCCGGAAACCGCTTTTGCCATTGCCGCGGTGCTGCTCGCCGCGGGAGGCTTTTCCCCCTGCCTTCCGCCAATCGTGGCTTTTCTCAAATTCAAGAGCATCAGTTATTTGTTCGCCGTCTCCGGTTTTTTTCTGATCGCTGCTCTATTGGGAGCGGCCTTTCCTCTGCTTTGCCGGCTGGCGATTCCGCCCGGCACCCTCGCCGGTCGCGGCGTAAGTTTGATTTACGTCGCCAATATCATCGGCTCGGCAGCTGGTTCCTTGCTCATCGGCTTTGTACTCTTCCACTATGCCGGTCTTCGCACCATTTCTTCTATCTTGGCCGTCTCAGCACTTCTGCTCGGCATGGCCATCCTTGTGTTCTTACGCCGCAGAGGCGTTAGATTCAAATTCAGCCCTGTTTTTCTCTCGGTCGGCTTTATTTCGATCTTTCTTGTCGCGCAACTCTTCTATTCTCGCTTTCATGAACGCTTGACCTTCGGCGCCGCCATGCCCCCGGCGGCTTCTCTCGATCGTCTTGTCGAGAACCGGAACGGCGTAATCGCCGTGCTGGACAATGGCGCCATCTTCGGCAGCGGAGTCTATGACGGCTACTTCAACGTCGATCCCATCAACGACAAGAACCTCGTCATCCGTGCCTTCGCCGTTTCCGCCTTTCACCCCGCCCCGGTCCGTATCCTGATGATCGGCCTTTCTTCCGGTTCGTGGGCGCAAATTCTGGTCAATCACCCGGAAGTCGAATCGCTGGACATTGTCGAAATCAATCCCGGCTACCTCAAGTTAATTCCCCAATATCCGGTCGTGAGCTCGCTTCTCGACAACCCGAAGGCTCGCATTCACATTGACGATGGCAGGCGCTGGCTGTTCTCGCACCCCGACCGCCGCTACGATTTGATCGTTCAAAATACCAGCTTCTATTGGCGCGATCACAGCGCAGAACTTCTCTCGGCCGACTATTTGCGCATTGTCCGGAGTCATCTCTTGCCCGGGGGCATCTACTATTACAACACCACCGGTTCGGACGATGTCCTCGCCACGGGCCTGTCCGTATTTCCTCACGGTTTGCGCGTGCTCAATTTCTTGGCGGTCAGCGACGCACCGTTCTCGGTCGATCGCGGCCGTTGGTTTTCCGTGCTCCGGCGTTATGCGATCGACGGCAGACCGGTCTTCGACTCGGCCAATTCCCAATCGCAAGCTGTTTTGGAAAGATATGCGCAGCTTGCCGACTCGCTCGGCAAGCCTCCGGCGGAAAACGGCCTCGAGGATTCCTCTTCCATGCGGCAAAGGATCAGGAACCCGCTCATCATTACTGACGACAATATGGGTTGGGAATGGCGAGAAATGGACTGACGGTAGGGTTTGGTTGGGAAACGAGTTTCCGGCACTCCGCACACAAAGATCATGGTTCGGTGGATTGTTGCGGCACACCGCCGCCGGCCCCGCCGCGCCCAATATACTTTGCCCTCGAGTCTCTCACGACGTCCTTCATCCGCCGCGGTGTCACCAGAATCAGCAGCTCGTTGTCCGTCGTGCTCTTGGTCTTGGTGCTAAACGCATACGCCAAGCCCGGCAAGTTGGCGAAGCCAGGAATTCCGCTCAACGAAATTGTCTCTTCCTTGTCCAGCAACCCAGCAATCAGCGAGGTTTCGTTTTCCCGCAGCCGCACTGTCTGCGACACGGTGCGATTCGTGATCACTGGAATACCGTTGATACTAGTCCCCGATAGCGCGCGAATCTCAAACTCCAGTTGCAGCGTCACTTCGTCATTGTCGTGCAGCGCCGGCGTGGCTTTGATTTTCAATCCCAAATCAATGAACTCGGAACCCGGATAAGGAAACTGGCTGGAGCTGCCGCCAGTGGCGAATGACGCAGGATCGAGCAGCACCGTCACAAAATTGTTCGATCCGGAATGCGCGGTCAATACCGCGTCCGGCAGACCGTCGCCGTTCAGGTCAGCGGTCGTCAGCGCCAGCGGGCCGGCCGGCACCGACAATTCGATACCCTGCGAAAACTGTCCCGAACCTAGCCCCGCATAAACACCCAGCGTACTCGATCCATTGTTGGTGAAAGCGATGTCCCCCAATCCGTCGTTCGTGAAATCCGCGATAGCCACGCCCGACGGCGTGCTGGCCGTCAACAGGGGAGATCCCACCGCTTGCGTGAACACTCCCGTTCCATCGTTCAGCAGCACGGTGATAGCGCTCGCGGATTGATTGACGATCGCCAGGTCGGCAATACTATCCGCATTCAGGTCGCCAGCCGCAAACGCAACCGGGTTGGTCCCGGTGGCGATCGGCGATCCGCTAATCTCGGTAAACGTCCCATTGAAGGTGTTATCAAAGCTCGCTTGAAAGATCCCGATGTTTTCCGTCGCCGCGTTTAATACTGCGATTTCCGGCTTGCCGGAGCTGTCAAAAACTCCCGTAGCCATCGCAATCGGGCCTTTTTCTGTGGTGGGCAAAGCAAATGGCGAATTCGGAAACGGAACGAATCCACCCACTCCATCGCCCTTGAACACAGAAATGGTGTTGTCGCCCTGATTGGCAACTGCAAAATCCAAAAAACCGTCGCCGTCAAAATCGGCGATCACCACCGCGCTGGGATTCGTCCCCACGGTGTACGGCGAACCGGTCGCTTCCAGAAACGTCCCATCAAAATTCTCGGTGCCCAGCAAAACAGACACCGTGTTGGAGGTGCCGTTCGCAATCACCAGGTCCGCGGGCTGCACCAGGTGGGTCGCGTCCGTCAAGCGAAAAATAGCCGAAGCGATGGCCGTCGGCCCTTGTTCGCTGGTACCCAGCAAGATGGGCGAACCCGTCGCCGCAGTGAAATTCCCGTTGCCTTGATTGATCAAAATCGAAATCGAACTGTCGTCGTGGTTCACTACAGCCAGGTCTTTCTGCGTGTCGTTCGTGAAATCTTCCGCCACGACCGCCACCGGGTTAGCTCCTACCGCAAAATCGGTGCGCGCAAACGTGGTGGAAGTTACCGCTCCGCTCACGGTCGTGCTACCCAAACTCGTCGACAACAATGAAAGCGTCACGGGAAAGCGCTCGCCGACAAAAAACGTCGCCGGCTTTCCATCCTGTGCGCGCAGAAAAACTTCCCGCCCGCTCTTCACCAGCGACAATGCTTCGGAAAAAGTTGCGGTGGCGTTCGGCATGGTCAGCAGAAACGTGCTCTTTCCTCCGCCAACGGGAAACACATTTGTGGGGCTTGCGGTGATCCCTTGCGCTTGAAAAATCTGCGAAACAATCGTCAGCAGGTTTTTCAGGTCAGTTGCCTGCTGCAATTGCGCGATATCCTGCGAATTCAGCGGTATCGCCTGCGT
>DASSYL010000472.1:0-7009 GCA_035703315.1 Candidatus Acidiferrum sp.
GGCCTGTTCTCTTTCCCGACGAAGAAATGAGGTAGTCCATGTCGCCGATTGTAACCAATGCAACGCGCACGGACTTTGCGTCCGTCAAAGCGGCCATTCACCGCAAGCTGATTCAGAAGCTGAATCTCGACAAATTGACGGAAGTGAATCGCGAGGACGTCCGGCGTGAAGTGAGCCAGATTCTTGAAGGCATCGTGCATGGCGAATCGGCTCCGATGAACCTGCAGGAGCGTGAGCGCCTGGTGCAGGAAGTGCTCGACGAAGTTTTTGGACTTGGCCCGCTGGAGCCGCTGCTTGCCGATCCCACCGTTTCGGATATTTTGGTCAACACCTACAAGCGGGTGTACGTGGAACGCAGGGGCCTGCTGGAACCAACCACCGTGCAGTTCCGCGACGACGTGCACCTGATGTCGATCATCGATCGCATTGTTTCGGCGATCGGGCGGCGCGTGGACGAGTCGTCGCCGATGGTCGATGCACGCTTGAAAGATGGCTCGCGCGTGAACGCGATCATTCCGCCGCTTTCTGTGGACGGACCGTGCCTTTCGATTCGGCGTTTCGGACGCGAGCGATTGACGGCTGAGGATTTAATCCACAACCGGTCGCTGACGCAGCCGATGCTGGACCTGCTGCGCGGCTGTGTAAAAGCGCGACTGAACGTGCTGATTTCCGGAGGAACCGGCGCTGGAAAAACGACATTTCTCAATGTGCTTTCCTCGCACATCTCGAACAAAGAACGCATTGTGACCATTGAAGACGCGGCTGAGTTGCAGCTCAACCAGGAACACGTGGTGCGTCTGGAGACTCGCCCGCCCAACATTGAAGGCAAGGGGCAGGTGGCGCAGCGGCAGTTGGTTATCAACTGTCTGCGTATGCGTCCCGATCGCATCATCGTGGGTGAGGTACGCGGCGAAGAGGCACTGGATATGTTGCAGGCCATGAACACCGGCCACGATGGTTCGCTGACAACGATTCACGCCAATACGCCGCGCGACGCGCTGAGCCGCTTGGAAACCATGGTGGCCATGGCCAACTTGAACATTCCCGAGAGCGCCATTCGCCGGCAGATCTCTTCGGCCATCGACGTGGTAGTACAGGTCAGCCGCCACAGCGACGGCACCCGCAAGGTCATTAGCATCGCTGAGATTACCGGCATGGAAGGAAACATTGTGACCATGCAGGACATCTTCGTTTTCCGTAAACGCGGCATAAAGGAGAACGGCGAGGTTTTGGGAGAATTTCTACCGACTGGAGTGCGGCCGAAATTCGCCGAGCGGCTGCTGACTTCGGGCATCCACCTGCCGACCAATATGTTTGAAGCAGCGCCGGTTCGCTGAGGGAGCATAGCCATGGGTGTACTGATTGCCGTCCTGACCTTCCTTGTCGTGGTGGTCCTCATTTTGGGGATCTGGGTTTTTGCCAGCGGAGAAGGCGCGCAGGAACAAGTACGCAAGCGCATGAGCGCCGTGCATAAAGCGGAGAAGCGCGGCGAAGTGAACCTCGGCCTGAAACTGGTTCGCGACGAGATGATGAGCAGCGTGCCGTGGCTGCACCGCTTGATGCTGCAATGGTCGTGGTCCAGCAAACTGCAGGACTATGTGGTGCAATCCGGACTGACGGTCAAGCCGGCCAAACTGATCTTGATCAGCGGCGTGCTGGGCCTCGCGTCGTATTTGGCGGCGAGCTATTTTCTGCGGCACTTTTACTTTGCGTTGCCGATCGCCATTCTGATGGCAGCCGTTCCTTTTCTGGCGGTGATGTTTAGCCGCCGGCGGCGCCTGCGCAAGTTTGAGGAACATTTTCCGGAAGCTTTGGACCTGCTGGGGCGCGCGGTGCGCGCCGGCCATGCGTTTACGACCGGACTGGAAATGATCGCCAAGGAGTGCCCAGAGCCTCTGGCCGGTGAGTTTCGGACGACGTTCGAGGAACAGAATTTTGGTTTGCCGCTTCGCGACGCGCTGCTGAACCTTACCGAGCGGGTACCGATCATCGACGTACGGTTTTTTGTGACCGCCCTTCTGATTCAGAAAGAGACAGGTGGAAACCTGGCGGAAATTCTGGACGGACTGGCTCGCGTGATTCGCGATCGGTTCCGCATCTATCGCGAAGTGCAGGTGCGCACGGCGCAAGGGCGTCTCACCGCGGGCATCCTGATCGCGCTGCCGATCATGATGGGCCTGATCTTGAGCGTCATGAATCCGCATTACATCGGAATCCTGTTTACGGATCCCAAAGGGCCGTTCGTGCTGATCACCGCCGGCGTCATGCAGCTTATCGGATCCGCGATCTTGTGGAAGATTATTCACTTCGAAGTGTGAGGAGAAAGGAGGCACAGAGATGATTTGGCTGCTCACACTACTGACTTTCGTAGCGACCATGGGCGTCGTGGTGGCTCTGTTCTTCGCCTTTAGTCCAGGTGAGGTAAGCATCGCTTCGCGCCTGGCACGCATTGCCGGACTAGCGGGGCCTGCCCCGGAGGAGACTAAATTCGCCGACCGGCAGAAAGAGCGCGTGCGCGACACGCTGGCGAACGTCGGCAAATTGCTGCCCGCTCCCTCGACGGAAAAGGCCACCAGGACGCAATTGCTGATGATTCGCGCCGGCTACCGCAGCGCGGAAGCGCTGATGGCCATGCGCGGCGTGAAAGTGATTTTCCCGATAGCGGCCCTTGCCGCCGTGTATTTCACCGGCGCTTACCGCTACAACGCCTTCATGGTTCCGGTGGTCGCGTTCGCTCTTGGGTTCTTGCTTCCGGACATGTGGCTAACCTGGCGCGTGAGCTCGCGACAGCACAAACTGCGCAAGGCTCTGCCCGACGCGCTGGATCTGTTGGTGATCTGCGTTGAAGCGGGCCTGGGGCTGGATCAGGCGCTGATGAAAGTGTCGCAAGACATGAGAATTTCGCATCCGGAGCTCAGCGAGGAACTCCAGCTGGTCAATATGGAAATGCGCATCGGCAAGACGCGCATCGACGCGCTGCGGGAGCTGGCGCGGCGAACCGGCCTCGACGACATCAAGGCGCTGGTGGCCATGCTGATTCAGACCGAGCGATTTGGAACCAGCATCGCGCAATCCTTGCGGGTGTATTCCGATGATATGCGGCTGAAGCGGCGTCAGCGCGCAGAAGAGATGAGCGCGAAAACCAGCGTGAAGATGGTGCCGCCGCTGGTGTTCTTTATTTTCCCGGCTTTGATGGTGATCATTTTGGGGCCCGCCATCCTTACGCTGATGCGGCAGCTGATGCCCGCGCTGAGCAGGTAAAACTTTCCGGTGCCTTGAAGTGGGGTAGCCGGCGGAACGAAAAAAAGGAGCGAAACATGGACAACGTTACACTGATCCGAATCGTGGCGGGGGTTCTTGCTCTCGTCGTGCTCGGCATCATCATCTGGCGGCGCAAGCGTCAGTCGATCGACTAGGCCGACTCGCCAGTTGCAATGCAGGGGCCGCGGTTTTTTTGACCTCGGCTAGTAGCGGTCACGGAGAAAAAATGGCGGGCAGTAACGGCAATTACAGCAGATACGTGTACGTGTACAACAAAACCCGGGAAACTTTTGTAGCCACGGAGGCGGTGGTTGCGGACAACTACTTCCGCCGCCTTATCGGGCTGCTGGGGAAAACCAAGCGGTGGGCCAAACTGGGCCGCGGCCTTTGGATTATTCCTTCCCGGGGCGTGCACTCTATCGGGATGCTCTTCCCGATCGATTTGATTTTCCTCAACAGGGAAAAAAGAGTCGTTCATGTGGAGGAACATTTTCGGCCGTTCCGCATTTCCAAGGTTTCGCTGAAGGCCAGCAGCGTTCTGGAGCTGCCTGCGCATACGATTTATCGCACGGGGACGCAGGTCGGCGACACGTTGGAGATTACTTCGATTCGGTAGTCCCAGGTAGCAGTTTGTTTTTTGGCTTTATCTTGCCGCGATATTCCGGAAAACCAGCCAGAGATTTGCGGGGCGTTCCGCCAGCCGCCGCATAAACCATGCGTACCAGTGCGTTCCGTAGGCAACCAGCACGCTCGAACGCCATCCTTCGGCGGCCAATCGTTCCTGCAGGGCGCGCTGAATGCCGTAAAGCATCTGCACTTCGACCTGTTGCCGCCCTATTCCTTGCTGAGCCGCAAAATTCGTGATTTGTTCAAGGAGGCGCGGATCGTGGGTCGCCAGGATGGCGCGCCTGACGTTTCCGCTGGCTTGTTCACGCAATAGGCGTTGCGCCAGCGCGAGATAATTCGTGTCGATGTCGAGCTTTCTCTGTGCGGAGATGACGGCGGCCTCGCGGTACGCGCCTTTTACCAAGCGAATGCTCGGTTTCTGCGGCAGGAGTTCGTCAAGATCGTGCGGCGTTCTGTGCAAATACGCTTGGAGACAAACGCCGCAGTTGGGATGAGTCGCTAGCACGCGGCGGTACAGCTTCAGCGTGGCATCAACATACTGGCTTGATTCCATGTCGATCCACAAAGTATGGTCAGGATTTTCCGCCTCCAGTAATCGGCGCAGGCTACGTTCGCAGAGCTCCGGGGAAAGGTCCAGCCCCAGCTGAGTGGGCTTGATGGAAATTTCGGTGGCGAGATTTTCCGCTCTGATTCGTTCCAATACGTTCAAGTAATGCGCCACCACTGATTCGGCTTCGCTAACGTCGGCGATGTTTTCGCCTAGATGAGTAAACGCGGTGCCCAGGTTGCAGCCGCGCAACTGATGCGCCGCGGCGATGGCATCGTTGAGAGTCTCGCCCGGCATGAAGCGAGAAACGCTTTTTCTGACGAATCCATAGCGGCTGGCGCGTTCTTTAAGCCATTTGTTTTGCGCCGCGGCCAGGATCACTGTACGAGTTGCGCTCATCGGTTCCGCTTCGACTCAAATTTGCAGCAGACGCAGTGCGAGTCCGGCAAGAGCTCCGCCCGCTAGCGGTCCAAGGATCGGGATAGGCGCATAGCCCCAGTCGGAACCGCCTTTGCCCGCGATGGGCAGGAGCGCATGCGCCAGACGCGGGCCGAAGTCGCGCGCGGGATTGATCGCATAGCCGGTCGTGCCGCCGAGCGACAAGCCAACGCCCCACACCAAGCTCCCCACAAGATACGGACCCAACGCGCTGGCCGGCCCGTTTGCGGAAACTGCTTTGGAAAAAATTGCGCCGACGACAAAGACCAGGACAAAGGTGCCGATTACTTCGCTGAGAAAATTGGGCAGCGCGCTTCGTATGGCTGGCCCGGTCGAGAAGCAGGCCAGCTTTGCATCAGCGTCCGCGGTTTCTTTCCAGTGAGGAAGATAGTGCAGCCACACGAGCGCGGCGCCTGCCATCGCTCCCAGCACTTGCGCCGAAATATACGGCAATGCTTCGCGAAAGCCGCCGCCGCGCACTGCAAACCCTATCGTGACTGCCGGATTCAGGTGCGCGCCGCTGCTCCCGCAAGCGATGGCCGTAAACACGCCCGCCATCACTGCGAAAGCCCAGCCCGCTGTGATGACGATCCAGCCGCTGGCCTCTGCCTTGGACTTCTTCAAAAGCACGCCGGCCACTACGCCGTTGCCGAGCAGAATCAGGATCATGGTTCCGAGAAATTCGCCGAGCCAGGCAGACTGCATTCCGTTTCCCCCCTCAGTTATTTGTCCAGTCAAATGAGCGCGTCACGGCTTTTTTCCAGCCATGGTAGAGCTTGTCTGTGCTCGCTCGGTCCATTGCCGGTTTCCAGACTCGGTCGGATTTCCACTTGGCCCGCAACTCTTGCGTGCCCGAATAGAATCCCGTTGCCAGGCCGGCCGCGTAAGCAGCGCCAAGAGCCGTGGTCTCCTGCACCACCGGCCGCACGACTTGGCGGTGCAAGATGTCCGACTGAAACTGCATTAGCAGTTCGTTGCCGACCATGCCGCCATCCACGCGCACATTCTTAAGTTCAATCCCAGCGTCTTTTTCCATGGCTTCGACAACGTCGCGCGTCTGATAAGCAGTAGCTTCGAGCACCGCGCGAGCCAGGTGCCCTTTGTCGGCGTAGCGCGTAAGGCCTGCAATCACGCCGCGTGCCGAATCTTTCCAATAGGGCGCGTAGAGTCCGCTGAATGCGGGAACGAAATAGACGCCGCCATTGTCTTCGACGCTGCGCGCGAGCGATTCCACGTCGCTGCTTTTCGCGATCAACCCGAGATTGTCGCGCAGCCACTGCACCAGCGCGCCGGTGATGGCTACGCTTCCTTCCAGCGCGAAATGCACGGGAGCTTTGCCGAACTTGTAAGCGACGGTGGTGAGCAGCCCCGCGGCCGAGGGCACCCGGCGCTCGCCGGTGTTCATCAGCAAAAAGCAGCCGGTGCCGTATGTGTTTTTTACTTCGCCGGGATCAAAACAAGTCTGCCCCACCAGCGCCGCCTGCTGATCGCCGAGAATGCCCGCGAGCGGAACGCCCTTCAGCCCGCCAACCGCCGCCTCGCCGTAGACTTCGCTGCTCGACTTCACGGCGGGAAGCATGGTCGCCGGAATTTCGAACGCCGCAAGCAGAGCGGGATCCCATTGCTGCGTCTCCAGATTGAACAGTTGCGTGCGGCTGGCATTGGTTACGTCAGTCACATGCGCACCGCCGTTCGGACCGCCAGTGAGATGCCACACCAGAAAAGAGTCCACAGTGCCGAACAGCAATTCGCCGGCGGCCGCTTTCGCTTTTGCGCCGGCCACGTTTTCCAGCATCCAACGCGCTTTGAGGCTGCTGAAATAGGTGCTCAGCGGCAGTCCGGTAGCCTCGCGAAAGCGATTCTGTCCGCCCGAAGCGGAATAGCGATCAACTTCGTCCGCGACTCGCGTGTCCTGCCACACAATCGCATTGCTGATGGCCTTGCCGGTTTTCTTGTCCCAAATGATCGTGGTTTCGCGCTGGTTGGTGATGCCTACCGCCGCCAGTTCGGCCGGCGAAATTCCCGCGCGCCGGATGGCCTGGTCCGCAACTTCGCTGGTGCGCGCCATGATTTCCGCGGGATCGTGCTCCACCCAGCCGGGTTTCGGGTAAATTTGCTGGTGCTCCTTCTGCGCCA
>DASSYL010000474.1:0-8720 GCA_035703315.1 Candidatus Acidiferrum sp.
GGAGCCTCAATACGCGCCTTCGGGATTCCCGGCACCACCGTGCTGGCGAATTGCGCGCGATCCCCGCCTGACATCGGAGCTTTGGGCGAATCCTCCGCCACCGGCGTCATCTTCCGCCGGTCTCGCAAAAGCGCCCAGTCAAGCAAGGCAGCAATCAGTCCAAAGGTCGATGCTGCAAAGACCAGCACCTTTACCGGAGGTAATGTGTCGAGGCCGCTGACTATCAATGCCTTAATGATCGCTAGCGCGAGAACAGCCCCGGCAGCGCAGATGAAGACGGCCAAGATCCGCGGAATCTTCATTCATCTCCTGGCACGAGCGATAGCGAATCAGCACTCCGACCTACGGAACGATGTCGAAGTCCGCCATGCGGGCTTGCGCCTGGCGTCCGCTGGAATCGGCGGCCATCAGAATGACGCGATAACTTCCGGGTGCGAGGTCTTTCACCATCACCAGCACGCCGATGGGGACGACGGGACTGCCTTTCAGCAAGAAGTCGTCGGCAGGGACGGTTCCGGTGAAAAAGACTTCCTTGTTGGTGGCGCGTTCCTGGATTTTGTAACCGAGAACGACGCGAGGTGGTTTTTCTTCGGTAAGCAGCGAATCGTAAATCTCGGAATAGAGAACGACCTTGTCTGATTTTTTGAAGCGATTCACGGCCAGCGGCACAATCTGCATGCCTTTCACCACCAGAGGCGTGCGGTCTTCGAGCAGCACGGAATCCAGGTCGGCATTGATCGCGAGGTCTTCGACGCGCTGGACGTTGTTGGTCATGGCAATGCCGCCGAGCGCGAGCTGTTTGCCGTCGTAATCGTCGATCTTTAAAGGCCAACTGGATTTGCCGTAGCCATCGCTGCCGGCGCTGAGCACCACTGTCATTTTGTAGTTGCCCGGCGCTGCATCGAACTGGTTTTCGTAGTGGAATGGAGTTTTCGTGAATTCTTTCCAATCGTCCTTTTCCAGATCGAGTTTGACCTGATCGCTGAATTTCGCTCCCACGGTGCCGTCATCGCGATAGGCAATGCCCAAAACATTCAGGTTGGAGTGATATTTTCCCTTGTCCTTATCGAACTTGAACATGTCCTGCGGAATTTCCATGGCCAGGTTGACGCGAGCGACACCCGGTCCAGTGTAGTAGTACGGAGACTGGAAGGAAGGCTGGATTCCACCGCCGTGCGTTTCCTGCGCGTGCAACTCCAGCTGTTTTTCCACGGGTGTGCCGTCCAGGATGCTGGGATTGCGGGCGTTGCAGTACCCGCTGCGTGCACGAACATTCATTCCGCCGCGATTCATTTTTACCTTGAGCGCGTGGCAACTGCCTTCGGCGGACTCCGAGGGCACATAGCCGAGCAGATAAAATTCATTTTGCTCTTTTGCGATGCGCTGCAATCCGCCGAAGAGATCATTGGTATTGAAAATCGTGAATCCGCCGGTGCCTTCGGCCAACGCCGCAAGCACTTGCTGGTTGGTGGAAGCCGATGCGGGGAACTGCGGCACGATGGAGCGCGGCTGGTTCATTGGATTATTCGGATTGTTGAAAGAGTTGGTCGGGAAGCCGCCGCGGCTACCCGTCGTTCCGCGTGTGCCAGTGGTCCCGCCAGTCCCACCGCGCGTGCCTCCGGGAGTTCCAGCCGTTCCGCCAGTGCCGCCGCGTGTTCCGCCGGCCCCGGTTCCTCCGGCACCACCCGTGCCGCGGCCGCCGCCTGCCCCAGTTCCGCCAGCGCCACCTGCCCCGCCAGCACCGCCCCGGCCGCCACCCGCACCACCGCCCGCTCCACCGCCCGCTCCACTACCTGCTCCACCACCTGCTCCACCGCCCGCGCCGCCACCCGTGCCGCCACCACCAGGACGCTGCGGCTCAGGGAATGAAGCGAGCACCAGGCGAGGACGATCCCTGCTTTGTGACTTTTTGCCCAATGAGCGAAGCGAAACCGCTTTGGCCCGCGAGCCGTCGGGCAAGCGAAGCGAAGACGACTTGCCGCCCAGGTTGGGCGCTTGCAAACCGCGCACATCCAGAGCGTATACCGCGACATTGGACTTATTGCAGGCGTCAATGGTGGCCGTGAGTTCAGACTGGCGTTCCGGCGTCAGCTGGAATCCGGAAGAAAAAAGCACTAGCGCCTTGCGCCCAGGTACAGAGCGCAGATTTTTTGCGAGCGTGCGAACGGCCAGCAGCATGGAGCGCGCGCCGTAGTCGCCCTCCATATTGGAGAGGCCGGCCATACCCGGCACGTTGATGGTGGTGGCGCCTGGGCCGCCGGGATCGGAGTTCGACGCAACATAAGCAGACTTCACGCCTTTGGCGGCAGCCTGCAACAGCTCGGCATTGGCGGTGAAGTTCTGTTTGACCTGTAGCGCGCCGCCAAATTCAACTACGGCCATCAGGCGATCGGGCGCGGCATTGGCATCGATAAATTTCGCAGCGGCAGCGCGAGCGGAAATCTGATCGGGCAAGGCCATCGAGGAATTGTCGAAAAACAGGACCAGGTAGCGCTTCTGGTTGTTCTGCGGCCCGGCGGAGTTGGCGCCCGTCGCAAAACTGGTAATCGGTTGTTCTTTGTTGTCTTCGTAAACCTTGAAGTCATTCTGCGTCAGGTCGTGGATGTAGTTCCCTTTCTTATCCGTAACGACCGTGTCCACCAGGACCAGGCGCGATTCCTTCTTGATGGTTTGCGCGATGGGCAGGGGCTGCTGCGTCGCGGCTGCATCCGCGGGCTTTTGCGCGGCGGCAGGGTCCGAGGGATTTTGCGCGGCGGGGGATTCTTGCCCCGGGCAACTCGCCGCAATGAACGGCGAAACTCCGGCCAACAAGAAGACAAGCCGATACTTCGCGGCGTTAGAAATCATCCTGATCATGGCTTCCTCCGTCAGAAGGACACTGCCGATGCGAGTTCCGCAATTAGTACGGAATGACCACGGCGCCATTGCGCGCCGCCATCAGCTCTCCTTCTCTTTCGCGCACTACCAACCGAACCAGATAATTGCCGGGCTTTACATCGAAGCTGGACTTTACGGTGATGCCGGAGCGATCGAGACGCTGCAAGGTGGCATCGCGCAGCTTCATTTCCAGAACCTTTTCGCCGCCGGCAACATAGTTTCCGTTTTCATCGAAGATAACGGTCGCCAGGGTGAGATTGTCGTGATTGCGGTCTTCCACTTTTCGGAATTTCAATCCTTTTAAGTCGACGTGAGCCAGCACCGAAAGACGGGCCGCCGTGGCGTCGCGGCGGAAGAACTGTGTTTGCAGCTCCACCGCTAAATCGCGGATTTCTTCCTGAGAAAATACGGCTTCCTGAATTTCTTCCTTGGCGGCGTCTTCGGGATTCTTGATGTTGCGCGGCGCGTAGTATCCGCGCCGGGCTTGAACGCTGAACTTCTGCTTGCCGGCCAGGCTGACCTTGAGGGTATGAAAGCTGCCGTTCAACTTGAGATTTTGCGGCGAAAAGCCCAGCACATAGGAAGTGGACGGAGCGGCGATGGCTTGGCGCAAAGCCACGTCGAGATCGTTGCGATTGTGAAAGAAAGTGCCGCCTGTGCCAGCCGCGAAGTCCGCCAGGATATCGGTCTGCGCGGATTGCGCGGCAACACGGTAAGACGACTTGAATCCCGCAGTCTTGAAAGAATCCGCCGGTGGGTCAGCGATGTCGCCCGTCACATCCGGAGCGTACAACCCGCGGGCATCCAAAGTATCGATCACGACGCCGGCTCGCGTGGAGCGGTCGATTACATCACTGCGTTCGGCAAGCAACGTGGAAAGGATGAATCCGGGCGAAACGAAAACCATCTTGCGCTGGCCGGGCATGGCACTCAACCTGCGTAGGGCGTCGGATAAATGCTGGTAGGCGTAGGTAGAACTTATATCGCCATTGGATAATGCGCGAGCGGCAGCGGCGCGGGCCATAGCCAGGGCCGCGGCACGCTGTGTTTCGTCGCCGTTAAATGCACACTGCACGGCGTCTTCTGTGGCAACCGCCAATGCCTGATCGTTGTTTTGATTCTCGATGAGATCGGCCTGGTAATAGGTGATTTCCGGACACTCGTGAAAGCCGGCGCCGGAATTGACCGGGCGCGCCGTGATCTGGGTTAACGCGCTCTTCACCAGCTCGCGATCGGCGGTAAATTCCTGCGTGACCTGACCGGAAGAGGTGTAAATGCCAACGCGATCCGAGGGACCCATGGCGTCCAGAATTTTTGCGCCAGCGGCGCGCACGGTTACGGCGTCGCTCATTTCCAGGTGAATGTCGTCGAAAA
Organism: Candidatus Acidiferrum sp.; assembly: GCA_035703315.1. GTDB lineage: Bacteria > Acidobacteriota > Terriglobia > Acidiferrales > UBA7541 > Acidiferrum. The sequence goes on from DASSYL010000474.1 coordinate 4,252, forward strand.
ACAGGGAGACGAACCGCTGCGGCAGATTGGGTAAAAGCTGGTCCGCATCCCGGTCGGCTTCGTTGTCGCTTGCCGAGACGACAGGAACTGCGTGGCTGAGCGGCGTTTCGACGTTGAAAGTGGTAATCGTTTGCGGCTTACGATTGTCGAAAAGCTGGAAATCTTCTTTTTTGAGATTGTCAATGATCCCGCCGTGTTCATCGCGCACCACGACGCGGACCTGAACCAGGTTTACGCGAACTTTGAAAGTGGTGGACGAGTCGCGAGTGACAACTTCCTGACCGGAGCCGCTCTCGCTGTTGCTCTTGGACTGCGGATCGCTGGTCTGAGAAGTGGTAGATTTCGGCGACGGATCGGGCTCCCGAGAACTTTGCGAGCGCGCCAGTGCGGAACAGGCAACGGCCAAAGCCGCGGTGAACGCGAGCTTTAACAGCGACGACGACACAACTCGAAAAAGAGGCTGGTGGCGCATGTTTACTGCAAAGCTCCAACCGCCGAACTGCCTCGACCCGGTCCGCATCAGGTTACGCTGGGCACGCTAGAGGAAATGTTACTACGTGGACTATACGCCGCGCGTAAAATCGGTGTCAATTGAACGGGTGCTCAGCCTAGCAGCTCAGGTTCGGCCATTACGGTCAGCGTAGGCTTCGGCATTCCACGCCGCGCCCAGAAAAATGATGATAGCGGAAATTTGCATCCAAATGAGCAAGCCAATTACGGCAGCGAGCCCGCCGTATACGACGCTATATGGAACGCGGCGGACATAAAAGCCAAAAAGGACGTCGATCAGCCACCAGAGCAGAGTGGCGACGACGGCTCCGGGAACGACATTGCGCAAGCTGGTTTCCTGCGGCCGTGCTACACGATAGATCATGATCAGCGCGGAGAGCGAAAGGAAAAACGCGGCTACCGGAAAGAACAAGGGCCACAAGCCGTGGAAAGGATGCAATTCGCCCAGTTCGCGAGCTGCCCAATGTCGCAACGGGCGGCCGAACACCCCGAGCACCGCGGCAACGAGAAGCGGAGCAATGGTGGCTACCAGGAGCAGCAAGCCGCGTAACTGGCGATGCCAAAAGCCCGGCTTTTCCGCGTCATGATAAATGATGTGAATGCCTTCCATGATGAGCTTCATCACCTGCGAACCGGCGATCAAAGTGCCGGCCCAGCCGACCAAGGCCCACTTCCAGGCTTGCGGCGCGCGCTTGACCAGAAATTCGGAAACGATCTGACGGCTACCGGGTGGCAAATACTTTGTGAAGTCGGTCACCAGATCGAGCATATTGGTCTGGCTGCCCCAGCGACTGGTGGCCATAGCTACGATGAGGAGCAACGTGGGGAAAAAGGCCAGGAACAAGTTGTACGCGATGGCTTGCGAAATCATGCTGCACGGCGGAAATACCCGCAGGAACACGCGTGCGCTGCGCCTGGCGAGAGACTTGGCTGAAATCATCGGGCATCAGTATAAACGCGGTGACACTCGCGGCGGAACACATGGCGGGCCGCCAAGGCCGGCCGTAATCGGGGGCAGACGGCACGCAAAACTCGCGAAAGCGCTTCTGCTCAACTATCTCTGATGCGTATCCTACTTTTGAATCTTTCGCCGCAGGTCGCACCAAGCGTGCACGCGGCGCTCGCAGGACATGGCTTTGACGTCCTGGAGGAACGTTCGCTGGACGTCGAGAAGATCGAAGCTTTGCAGGCAGAAGTCTTGGTGACCGAAGCCAGCCCGTCTGACCTTTCCTGTTGCGGTTTGATCGTTCAATTGAAAGCGCGCGAAGCCTCAAAAGCAATTCGCATCCTGATGATTGTGGAGGGCGGAGCGCTGGAACGTGCTCGCGCTCTGGATTTGGGCGCGGATGATGTTATCTCATCGCCGTTCGATCCGGCGGAATTCGCGGCACGCATTCGCGCGGAGTTTCGCGATCGCGAGCCGGCCGAAGCACTACGCGCCAAACTGAAAGAAGCGCAGCAGCGCGAACATCTGGCTGAGATGGCCGTGGAAACGCTCAGCGGCGGCGTGGTTACGCGCAAACGTGCCTGGGTGCTGCCGGCCATCCTCGCGTTGTGTGTGCTGACGGTCGCGGCAACGTTCATCACATCGTTTTCTTACCAGAAGACGCGCAAGGACACGCTACAGCTGAAAAGTGAGCTCGCGCGCTTGAGCTCCGGCGTGATCCAGCAGAGCGATTTGCTGCGCCGCGCCGAGCAAGCGCGCTTGGCGCTCAACAACACTGCGCCGGATGCAGCTGCACGCGCTTCCTTGCAGGCGCAGTCGGATGAATTGAAAAAGAAAATGGCGGCGAGCGGAGGCAGCGGCGACGCCGACTTGCGCCGCCAGCTTGCCGAGACGCAAAATCGCCTCAACCGCATCGAGAGCGACGGTAAAATCGCGGAGACGATCGTCAAGAGCTACGGCTCCAGCGTGTGCCTGCTCCATGTGGTGGTGGAATTCCTGGATCGTGGCACCGGCAAACCGCTGCTCATCGCCGTGGATCAGCTAGGCAAACCGCTGCTCGACGATAAAGGAATGGTTCAGCTCGACCTCGACGGCAACGGCCCGCACCTTCAGCTCGATGTGTTTGGAACGGGCTTCCTGGTTCGCAAGGATGGGCGCTTGCTGACGAATCATCACGTCGCGGAACCGTGGTGGGGAAACGACGAATTGAAAACGCTGATCGAAAACGGCGCCAAGCCGTACGCACTGTCCTACATGGCGTACTTCCCCGGCAAAGCGCAAGGATTCCCGGCGAAGGTGGATCGCATTTCGCCACAAGCCGACGTCGCAACCCTGCGCCTCGATGGTACGATGCCGCCGCAAGCGACGTTGCTCGATCTGGACGACCGCAGCGACGCCAGCATCGCCGGTGAATCGGTTGTGCTGATCGGCTACCCGACCGGCATCGAAGGGATTCTGGCGCGGGCCGGGCCCGAAGCGGCGCAACAAATTGCCGGCAGCAGTTCTAACGTCCCGCAAATCGTTTCGCGCCTCGCGCAGCAAAACCTGATTCGGCCAACGACAACGCAAGGTCATATCGGCGACGTCTTGAAAGACAAAATCGTATATGACGCGGCGACCACATCGGGCGGCTCTGGCGGACCGCTCTTCAATCACAAAGGAAAAGTCATCGGCGTCAACTTCGCCATTCTAAACGGCTTTGGCGGCTCGAACCTTGCCGTGCCGGTCCGCTACGCCAACGAACTGCTGCGCTGACTCTGCCAGCAAACCACAGCTTCAGCTTTCCACATCCGTCAGGCGGCAAATGAATCCCCAGCCGCCGCCGAGTTCGCTAACCGCCAGCAACAGTTCGTTGCTTCCTTTCTTCAGCATCAAATACACGGCGTCATTTTCCGGGTTCACGATCCCCAAAAACCCCGGATCGCGAAAATTCTGAGCGCTGCGCCCACGAAACAGGATTTTGCCGTCCAGGAACACGCTGACCTCATCGCTATAACCGATAGATAGCTTCTTGGCCTGATCGCGGTCGGACTCGATGTTTGTTTTTGCATACAAGAGCTTCGTGCCGGGCTGCGGCTCCAGACGCTTCGAAAAATCATTTGCGAACGTGACGTTCAAATGCGGTGCTTCGCGATAACGATAGAGCACCACAAAGCCCGGCGACTCCGCTTCCACGTCCTGCCATGGGATTGCCGCGCTTTCGGAATTGCTCGGGGGCCGCTCGACATTGCGCGCCAAGGCATCGTAGGCAGGTGAGATTCTCCATTGGGTCAAAGTGCCGGCCGGCATTGGCGGCAAGTGCCGCTCCCACGGAACCTCCGGAGTGGTTCGCACTTCGAAATTCGACCAGTAAGTCGCGCCAATCAGCACCGCCAACGCGATTTGGCCTTTTTGTACGCCGCTTTTCAGATCATTCATAACCAGCGCAGGTTTTTGCATATCTTTCACATAAAGTTTCGCTTGCGCGCCGGCAATTGCGAGCCGCAGGTGGAACCAGGTGTCTTTCGGTATGTCTACCGCGGCGGTGAAGCCCGGCCCGTTGTAAATTTGCCAGTTCAAACCGCTGTTGAGCACCGGCGTGTACTGCATTGCGTCCGGCAACCCGGACTTGTGCTGGCGCAGGTAGATCCATTCCGCATTCCCACTGTCTTCCACAATCCGAAACTGGATGCCGAAGAAGCCGCGATTCGCCGGTGTTGCAACGTCCACATCAATCACGCCGTCGCGCAAAACAAAGTCTTTCAGCGTTGATCCTCCGCCATCCAGAAAGAGACATTTGCGTCCCAGATACTCGGCCACGCGAGCTTCCCCTTCCAGCGCCCAGCGCGGCGAATCCGGCGGCACCGAGAACTGCGCGGGACTCTCCTGCACCGCCGGTAAACTTAGGCCGGAAGGTACTCCCGCGAACCATGCCGCTGCCGAAGCCGAACCCAGCAGACGCACCGCTTCTCGACGAGTAATCACAGGAGCAGCTACCTCGTGCTTTCTGTCTTGATGGTCAGAAGGCTTGCAG
>DASSYL010000556.1:0-14124 GCA_035703315.1 Candidatus Acidiferrum sp.
ATTCTCTACACCGGCGTGAAGAGCGTTGCGGCGGAACATGCGACGCTGCGCGACGGCGCCAACAATTTTCGCGAGGTGCAGTGTCTTGCGACTTCCACGGATCCGGAGCTGCGTGCTTGGACCAAATGGAAAACACCGGTCGTGCAACCGCCGGATGATCCCCAGTTGACCGGCTTTCGCGACCCATTCCTGTGGCGCGATCCAGATGTTTGGTATCTCGGCGTGGGTTCGGGCCGACGGAAGCACGGCGGCCAGATCCTGCTGTACCGCTCGAAGAATTTGCGCGAATGGGAATATCTGCATCCACTTGCCACCGGCAAATGGACGGAGCGCGAAAACGTTAATTCCGTGGAGTCTGGCGAAATGTGGGAGTGTCCGGACTTTTTTGCAATCGGCTCCAAACATGTGTTGCTGTATTCGACCGCGGGAAAAGTGGTGTGGGAGGTTGGCGAACTCGATCCGAAGGAGCTAGTGTTCCGTCCGCAAAGGAGCGGAGTGTTGGATCATGGCGCTTACTACGCTCAGAAGACACAGGTCGGCGCGAAGGGCGAACGCATCTTGTGGGGCTGGATTCCCGAAACGCGGCCCAAAGAGGAGTTCAGCGCGGCGGGCTGGGCGGGATGCATGGCGCTTCCACGGGTGCTTTCTCTGAACGAAAAAAATGATCTCGAGATGCACATCGCGCCACAGTCGGAGTCCCTGCGGGGGGCAAAGTTGGCTTCGGTTTCGCCGGCAACGCCGAGCGAAACTCGCGCCAAAGTGCTTGCGGGGATCGAGATCGAAAACGTGGGCGGTGAACTTGTCTGGCAAACCGCCGTTGGCGACTTCTCGATGAGCGTTGCGGACGACAGCGGGCCGTGGTGGTCACTGACGGTGGAGAAAAAGGATTCAGCGACGGTTTTGCGAGTCAATGAGAAGAGAATCGAGATAGCTGCGCTGGATCCGGGAGAGATGGATTTTCGACTAGTGCTGGATGGTTCGGTGGCGGAATTCTTCTGCGATTCGTTGCACGTGCTGACATCGCGCATATATCGCAAGCCCACCGGGCTGCTCCGCTTGCAGCTTGCGGAAGCAGATGTCGCGCGATTGCGATCGCTGCAAGCCTGGAATCTGCGGCCGATTTCGACCGACCGTTTGACAACCTAGCCGCTACTGTCCGCTACGGTGAACCGGGCTTGCCCATCTGCCTTTCGATTTTCTTGTGAAACACCGAGACACCGAATACCGGATTTTCCTGCGTGCCGGTAATAGTAATGGGCAATTCGGTGCCCGCGCCGTTCTTGGAAAAAAACGGATCAATTGCTTTCAGAAAAAATGACTTTGCGCCGGTTACGGTCTGCGAGAGCCTGGCCTTCATTCGCAAGTGGCCCTGCATGTCGATTTTTTGACTGTGAATATCGTAAGTGCCCGCCAGTTGAACGCCCGCGCCCGGCACGGAGAACGTCAGTTTAGAAAACGTGATCACGCTATCTTTTAGCACGAAGCGGCCCTGGAGGTCCGTGACGGCGCTGCCGGCCTGCTCATCTTCCGGCTTACCTTCCGCGTGGCGGCTGAAGCTCTCGAGCTTTTCGCGCATTTCCTGGCTGGCCCAGCGGCCGCTGGTGATGGCGTAGGTTCCGTCCAGGTTCATCTTGTCGATTACTTTCTGTTTGCCGGGTGGGAGAGAAAGTTTGGCGATGACGCGAATCGGGCCGCTTAAGAACGGCTTATCCGAGTTGATAGCCAGCTGCAAGATGTCCTCAATGCGCGCTTTCGGCGTTACGACGTCCAGAGTAATCTGGTGTCCCTGTTGCGCTGGGACTTTGATCACCGCGCCCGATGCAACAATCTCCGATTGCCCGAGGATGGCGTGGACGGGATGCAATCGAGTGTCCCCGTTCGTTCCGTCGACCGTCGCTGAATAGTCAGTGTGCAGCGGAATCGGCTTTCCTGCCTTGTCGAGCGAAAAGTCCGGAGTATCGGTTTCTCCATTCACTTCCAGGCGATTAAGCACGCCCGCATACTTCCCCGTGGAAGAAAGGATGCCGGCGATTCCGGGAAACGGCCCGAGATCGGCGTTGTCAAACGCATACGCTCCGGACACCGGAGTAGAGCCGGGGTCGTCGCCGTCCCACGGGCCAAATTTTCCGGAAGTGGCGATTTCGCCTTTGGGCTTGGCGTTCGTCAGTGTCCCTGAAAAAGCAAACGCTTTGTCCGCGCCGACTTCATGGAGCTTCAAATCGTGAATTTCCCAATCGAGCGGGTCGACGCCCGGCTTGCTGGAAAGCATCAACAGGTCCATGTCTTCGACTTCGATGGTGCCCACGACGACTTCGGGAGCATTGAGTTTGTCTACCGCGCGTATCGCCGCCGCCTTACGCATTTCGCGCGGCGGAATGGAAATGACCATTCGCTTCAAGTGGATGCGCTGGATGCGGTGCGGTGCGCGAAAAATGCCCAGCAGCCCGAGATCGAACGAGAATTTTTCGATGCGGATCAACGCGGGCGCTTCAGGCGTGGCCCAATAATGCAGGGACAATCCTTCGCCAGAGACCGTCATTCCCGGAAACACGCGCACGTGAAAATCCGCTAGTTCCACATTGCTTTGGAACTTTTCCTGCAGCAGCTGCACGATCCAGTCGCGCGTGCGCAGTTCGGCCGCTCGCTTTTGCGACCACGCTATGGCAAAGAAAAGTACAAGGATAGCCAGGAACGAACCGGCCGCAATCAGCAGAACTTTTCGAACACCTGGGAAGACCATGAAGGAAGTTTCGCAAACAGATCGCAGCCACGCTACGGTTTTGCGAACAATTCGGGGTGGCTAGGGCGAGATTCTCCGGAAGATACATGGATCGCGGCATCCACCGGCAGGGTTACGGGCGGCAGGCACACTTCGTTGTTGCAAGCCTGATAGCGCAGCTTCAACGCGACGTGCTGTTCTCCGAGAGGAGCGTTCGCATCAACCGTGACCGGCACAAACAAAACCACCGTGTCCGCGTAGACGTTCAGCGCCTGATCCTTGGCAAAGCTGAATTTATGCAGCGTGCCTTTGGGATATTTCACCGCCCCAATTTTAAAACCTGGCGCCGGTTCCGTTTTCAGGTCGGTCGGGATCAGATAGTCGAACGTGGTTTCGCGCGCGTTGACGTGAAAGCCTTCGCGGATCTTCATAACCACCGCGATTTCCAGTTGTTTGCCGCGCGCCGCCGGCTCGAACGATGCGTACGCCGTGGGCTTGACCACGTCGCGGGCCGATGGAATCTGTGCCGCCATCGCGCAGGCGAGCGATAGAAGAACCGCAGAGACAAAAGAAATTCTGCGCATCATACTTTCACTTCTTCTCCCAGCTGCTGGGAAATCACGCGGCTCAATACGGCGAACAGGTCTTCGCCAGTCTTTTCGAGCACGAATGCGCTCTTTTCCTCTTTCCAGCCGAGCTTAAAACTGGTCGAAAGCGCCGAAATCCAGATTTCACGCACGGGCGTGTTGGGCGAAACCACAAATTTGGCGGGAGCCGGTTCTTCGAACACTACTTCCAGCTTGCCGCTCTCGCCCTCCACGTCGAAGCCGTGCTCGTCGCCTGCGTCCAGCAGCCGCAGCTTCAATTCCTCCAGCGCCGCCTCGCACTTTTTCTGAAAATCGCGCTCTTCCAGGATCGCCATTGGTCTACAGGGCTCCCTCAATCATCTTCGTCGTAGCGTCGTAATCAATCAAGCCGGTGGTGCGCTTCAGCACTTTTCCGTCACGCGAAATCAGAATGCTGGTCGGGTAGCCCAGCAGACCGCCAAATTTTTCCGCGACTTTTTCGTTACCCACCACAATCGGATAGTTCATCGGAAGCTTTTGCCCGTTCACTTCATACCGCTCCTTCGCCACAAACGGCGCGACTACGGATTTCCCCTCGTCATCCATGGCGATCCCAAGAACCGTGAAGCCCTTCGCGCCATACTTGTTTTGCATTTCGATCAGCCAGGGAATCTCAACTCGGCACGGATCGCACCAGGTGGCCCAGAAATTCACCAGCACGACTTTTCCGTGATAGTCGCCGACCGTGACACTGCTGTCTTCCAGCGACTTCATCTGGACGCTTTGAAACGTGGCGGTGCTCTGGGACTTTTTACAACCGCTGGCAGTTATCACCAGCATCACTGCGACGACGACAAATGTCATTCCCCTGTTCATGACGCTCCTATGCAAATTATCTCTCATTTGCGGCATTTTCGTCGCGGCGCTACTTTCCGTGAGTCAAAACGCGCTCCAGCCACAACGCCACACTGTTCAAGAAACCTAGTTTTCGCACCAGCCAGGTCAATTTGTTGCTGAAGACCAGGCCGCCCACAAACAGCAACAGAATTCCGCTGCCCAGTTCGACAGCGTGCAGGTAACCGCGAAACTTCTGATAAAACTTAAGAAACTGAACGATGCCGAGCGCTGCCAGCAGAAACGGAATGGCAAGTCCCGCGGAATAAAAGGCCAGCAGCAAAACGCCCCTTCCGATTGTCGCGCTGTTTGCGGCTAGCGCCAGCACTGTCGTAAGTATGGGCCCGATGCACGGCGTCCAACCAAAAGCAAAGGCGAACCCCAGGAAAAATCCGCTGAGAATGCCGGGCTGTTTACTGGTATTCCGCAGGTGCACATCTCGATTCAGCCAGCGTGCTAACGCGGGCCCTAAAAATCCGATGATCGAGAGCGAGAAAAAGTGCACGGCGCCAAGACCTGCAAACAACTCGTCGCCGCGAACCAGCGCCGCAATTCCGAGCACCACGAAAATCGCGCCTATCGCCATTCCAGGAAGGGGCTTCAGCTTTGCCAGTGCTCCGACCAAGTGCAGTCCAAACAGAATGATGAGTGCGCCGGCAATCGGCGCTAGCGTGTACCGATTTTCCTGAAGGAAGGAGCCGACGGCGCTAGCCGAAGCGCCGAAGGCAATGAATACAGCGGAAAATCCGATTACGAAAGAGAGTGCCGAAGAAAAAAGGCTTCCGCGTGGCTGCTGGCCTTGCCGAAGCTGCTCCATCCCGATGCCGCTGAGCATCGAGATATACCCAGGCACCAACGGCAGCACGCAAGGCGACAAAAAGGAAACCAGTCCGGCGAGAAACGCGGCGGCAAGCGAAACGTCAGGCGTCATGGCTCAGGCAGCTCCGAAAAGGTTTCGATGAAGGCACACGCGTAAAGGTGTCGCGAACCGTTGTAAAAGACGTGTCATGGAGCTGAACTGTATTCTTGCACAGAACACATTTTTCGGTGCGCGCGGGCGACACCTGCCAGCTGAACTTGGCGGTGCGTTCGCTTGTCAGTTCCTCGCCGTCTGATAAGCCGCGTGTATTCAGGTAGATATGGATGGCCTCGCTGGCGTCGAGATTGCTCATTTCGGCGTCGGAGACCTGAACAGTGGGCTGGACTCCCAACAAGGTAACAGCACTGCGCGTGCTGGTCGGGTTCGCGGCGGTCACCCTTTTCGGGCACGGTACCTGGGCCAACCTGGCCGCTGTCGCTCTCACGGTTGCTTCGATCGCCCTCGATGCTTTAGACGGCCACATCGCGCGAAAGAAGCGTCTGGCCACTCCTCTCGGCGCGCAAATCGACATTCTCGGCGATCGCATCATTGAAAACATGTTCTTCACCTACTTTGCTGTTGTCGGTATGGTTTCCCTGTGGCTGCCGGTGCTCTTTTTTGCTCGGGGTGCCGCGACGGATTTTCTACGTGGCCTCGCCCTCAAAGCCGGATATTCCGGCTGGGGCACGAACGCCATGCTGCAGACTTGGTGGGGCCAGGCGTTTGTCGCCTCACGTTGGAGCCGCGGACTCTATGCGGCCCTCAAGTGCGCCTGCTTCTGCTATTTGGGCCTGGAGCTGGCACTGACGCGAGGGCCGGTGGCGCTCCTCGGAGTACTTCCCGGCGATGCACACCTTACAATTCGCGGCATCGCGCAAGCTCTTACCTGGGCCACCGCTGCATTTTGCCTGTTGCGTGGACTTCCGGTATTGATTGAAGGCTGGCGTTTCTTTGCTCAAGAATCCGTGGCGGTTCGCGCGAGAAAATCCCCGGAGGCCGCATGAGCATCGCGTTTTTTGACGTAGACGGCACGCTGCTTCCGCATCCCTCGCTGGAGCTGCGCTTTTTCTTGAATCTCTTGCGCGCAGGAAAAATTCCCGCCGGAAACTATTTCCGCTGGGCCGCCGAAATCTTTCGCCAGGGTGTTCCGCAGTTCGGTATGGCAACGCAGGCAAATAAGATGTACCTGCGAGGCGTCTCTGCGGAAGTTCTCTCCGAAATGGAATCGCAAAACCCACGAACTTGGGTGCCGGAGATTTTTCCGGCGGCAATCGAACGCGTTTGGTGGCACTCGCTGCGCGGTGACACCATCGTCCTCGTCACGGGAACCTTGGCTCCGCTCGCCGAAATTGTGAAGTCGGCGCTGGAGCGTGCTCTGCTACTGCGCGGCATGGAGTCGCAAGTTTCGGTGATGGCCACCCGGCTCGCAAGCCAATACGGCTGCTGGACAGGTCGCGTTTCCGGCTCGCCAATGCTTGGCCGAGCAAAAGCCGTCGCCATCAGGGAATTCGCAAACGCACGGGAGGTGTCCTTGCGGAAATGTGCGGCCTACGGCGACCACTCCCTCGATCGCTTCATGCTTGAGGCGGTCGCAAACCCATTTGCCGTCAACCCAACTTCTGGCTTACGCGAGATTGCCAGGCGTAACGGCTGGCCGGTAGTGAGCTGGAGCCCGTGCCCGCGGCGAGCCGCAGCGCCTCCCGCTTTGAAATGGAAAGGTGAAGTCGCGCGATGAATATGCAAGAACGGCACGAAGCCCGGGCCGAAAGCATCTTATCTATTCGGCAGGCGAGTCTAAGGGAGCATCCATCGCGCCCGATGGGCACAGTCGTCTCATTGCCGCAATCGAGTCGGACCGACGCTTTTCGCCGAGAGCTGGCTCGTACCCGGGCCGCGCTTGGCACGTTTGAGTATGTCGCGCTGAGCTACTTGGCGCTTTCCAGCGCGCTGATCACGGTGTACTCACGCAATCTCTCGCATCCGTGGAAGTTGATCGGCGCTCAGGCTATCGTAGCCACTATTATTTTTTTGCTTTGCGCAGCCGGTGCTCGCTCCGAAGAATGCTCTCAGCGCCACGGTGTCACATTTAGTACGCGTTTTTGGCATTTCTGGCGCCACTGGTACCCGCATCTGTTCTTTCTCTTCTGCTTCGAAGAGCTGGCTTTTCTCGTCCACCTTGTCAATCCCAAATGGCAGGATGCAAAACTCATTGCCTTCGATCATTGGATGTTTGGCGTGCATCCATCGGTCTGGCTCGAACAATTCGCCACGCCGCTGCGCAACGACCTCTTCCAGCTCGCTTACCTGACGTATTTCGTTTACCTGCTGGTCCTCGGCGGCATCCTCTATTTCCGCCGGGAATGGCACGCCTACTGGTCGGTGATGACCTATTCCGCCGTCGGCTACGCCATCGGCTATGTCATCGCCGCGCTCTTTCCCATTCAAAGTCCGTGGTTTGCCATGGCCGGAATGTGGCAAGGCGAACTTCACGGCGGCCCATTCACCGCTACCATCAATTTCATTGAACACTACGGCCGCGTTCGTGGGGCCGCTTTCCCTTCCGAACACGTGGCCGGCTCGGTCGCTGTCGTTTGGGGAGCCTGGCGTCACCGCCGCTGGTTGTTCTGGGTCATGCTGCCCCTGGTCACGGCAATGTGCGTTTCCACGATTTGGGGCCGCTATCATTACGTCGCGGACATTTTCGGCGGCATCATCACCGGCTCGCTCGGCTACTTCATCGGATCCTGGCTCATGAATCGAAAAACACAACCGTGCAATAACTAGAAAATCTTCTCCTGCCGCCGCAGGTTCCCAAAGGTTCCAATATTCGCGATGGTGAAAGCTACGCGGAACTGATTCTCTGTACGTACTTGTCCCAGTGCAATGCGCCGGTATTCCAGGGAAAGTCCGCAGCAATTCCCGTTGTATGTGATTTGCGCAATCTGGTTTTGCAGCGCTGAGTTCTGGATGTCGTAGCTCACGCCGCCCGTGAAATTAAAACCCTTGCGATTGAACGCCCCGTACCCGACCAACGCGCGGATTTGGTTCGAAAGCGGCTGTAGCACCGCATCATCCTGAATATGGAAGTGTGCCACGGTCGCGAAAAATTCGCGGTACGGCTTCACTTTCAGAAGTGTTCCTTCGGCGACGATCTTGTTCAATTGTGGGTCGTACTCGATGATCTGCTCCGCATCGTATTTCCCGCCGGGCGTCACCTTGAAATCGCTCACGATCGGCGACCAGTCACGCGGCCCTATGGCAAACGCAAACGGCGTAATCGAATTCAGCGCCTGCAGCACGTTCCGCGCCCCGTCCACAATCGCTCCGCCGAACGTCGGATCGAAGTAATGTTTCTGCACCACATTCCATGACAAAAATTCTGTCGGTTGATCGTCTCCGTTTTTCACATATAGCCGTTGCGTGAATCCGTACTCCACCTCATTCGTGTTGGAAAGCGTCGCGTTCGCATCGAACCGGATGAACCGCTCGAAATCGTTAATCCCCGAAACATAGCGGTACGTCACTTCCGGCTCGATGCTGTGCTTGTATCGCCGCTTCTTCGTCGCCTTCCCAAAGATCCGCTCCAGCGTCGGCGGCCGTATCTCCAGCGTGAATTCGCCGTCGTTCCGCGTTACCGGCTGCACACTTAGATTCCCCTGTGCATCAAGCGAAGCGCCATACCGCGTCGTCCGCACCGCTCCTGAGGCCGTCAGGTTCAGCCACGGCCCGAAGCGCAGCGGTACGGTCACCTTGGGCGCAAACTCCGTCCGCTGCACCATCGCAGGCGTCGCTCCATTCACATCATCGCGGTGCACCGCCCCGATAAACGAGTCAAAGCTGAAATACAGCGGCAAGCTCGGCCAGGGCGCCTGCTCCACCGAACCGAATCGCGCTTCCGGCACATTTCGCAAAATCACGCTGGTTTGCGGATTGATGGTGAGAAAGCTCTTGTCGTTCAAGGCCGCGAAATTCAAGCTGAAGCCGTTGAAGTTGTTCGTCAAAAAGATCGCGCTGCGCACTTCCGAATTGATCGCATCGCCATACGCATCCGCGAACGCCAGCCGGAACGTCAGCGACGAAAGCTGGTTATAGTCCGTCACGAATCGCCAGCCCTTCGGCAGCAACGACTGCAATTGCAATTCCTGCTGGTGCCCGCCCTGCTTCTGGATCAAGCCGGCCGCGTCCGGCACCCCGCGGTCGATCACGCCGTAATACGAATACAAAAACGTCGTGTTCTCCGAGGGTCGCATGCGAAACTCCGCTCGCTCCGCCGATCCGCGCTTGCTCAGATATTGCGCACCCAGCGTCGCATCCGCCCACGTCGTCGGCGCCCAGTAATACGCGTCGCCAAACACATAACCCTTGGTCGAACTGTTCCCGATATCCGGCAACAAAAATCCCGATTGCCTCACGCGTTGCCCCGCCGGGGCCGTCGCATACGGCAGCCAAATCAGCGGCACCTTGTACAGGCGGAAATTCGCGTTCACCAGTGCCACCGTTTTGTTCAGCCGGATTTTCGCTCGCGGCGCGAACATCTGCCACGTCGGCCGATCTTGATCGCACACTGTAATCCAGGCCTGATGAATCACAAATGTGTCGTCGGGAAACCGCTCGACGTCGCGCGCTTCGAAATACAACGGGTTCTCGCTCACCAAAACCATCGGATTCGGCCGCCGCACGATTTTTACCGTCCCGCGCACGTTGCTGAATTTCCCGATCCCCGTCGCAAAATTAAATCGCGCCTCGTCTCCCTCCAGGTGCTGGTTCTCGTAATCGAACTGCACGTGTCCATGCGCTAGCGCATCGCGCGTTTTGTCGTTGTACTCGAGATGATCCGCGCGCAGCCGCATTTCCGCGTACTGCAAATCCACATTTTTGTCCGCGATAAACAGATCGCCTTGCCGCTTCTGCGGGCCCTCCGAAGAAAGTTCAGCGTACTGTCCTTTGCCCGAAGGTAGCCGCACCTGCGCCGCGCACTTCGTCCCTCCCAGGAAAAATAATCCCGCGCACAAAGCCGTCATTCGTCGCCAGGACGCCAGTTTGCTTGCCATTCGGACGATGGAACAGGTCGGTTGCGGGTGCAGCATGCCTTCGATCAATTCTGATGAAAAAGCAGTTGGATAGCTTAGCACGCGCTTCTGGTTGCGTGCCTTGCGCCCGTTTTTCGCGCGAGCGAAACGCGCCGCTTCCCGGGCACGTCTTTTCAGCAAGGTCGTGTCGCCCTTTCGCTCAATCACTTGCTGCGTTGGCGGTCCGCCCGCGGTATGATGCGCCGCTCACCAAAAGCACCGGAGAAGTATTCGTCGAAGGAGTGACATCGATGACCTGGATCCGCGCGACTCTGGCTCTCTGTCTGATTCTCGTTTCCACGCATGATTTTGCCGCAGCCCAAAAGCCCAAGCCGAAAAACAAAGAGAAAGAAAAAGCAATGGTGGCGGCTGAAACTACTGTTGCAACTTCCGCCGCGCCTTCTCCCATGGACAAGTTCAAGTCGCTCGAATTCCGCGAAATCGGCCCCGCGATCATGGGCGGCCGCATTGACGATTTCGCCGTCGTCGAATCCAATCCCAACGTCGTTTTCGTCGGCGTGGCTTCCGGCGGAGTCTGGAAAACCGTCAATAACGGCACCACTTGGCAACCTGTTTTCGACAAGGAAGCCGTCTCGACGATCGGTGACATCGCCATCGCGCCTTCCGACCCCTCGATTCTCTGGGTCGGCTCTGGCGAGCCCAACAATCGCCAAAGCTCTTCCTGGGGCGACGGCATCTACAAATCCACCGACGGCGGCAAAACCTGGAAGAACGTGGGCCTCGCCGCCACGCACCACATCGGCCGCGTCGTCATTCATCCCAAAAATCCCGATGTCGTCTACGCAGCCGCGCTCGGCCATCTCTGGGGACGCAACCCCGAGCGCGGCGTCTACAAGACCACCGATGCCGGCAAAACCTGGTCGCAAGTCCTGAAAATCTCCGACGACACCGGCGTCAGCGACATCGCCATGGACCCCGAAAGCCCGGACACTCTTTACGCTGCAGCCTACAGTCGCCGTCGCACTCCTTTCGGCTACAACGGCGGAGGATCAGAATCTGCCATCTACAAAACCACCGACGGTGGCGGCACCTGGAAAAAACTCACTACAGGCCTTCCCTACGAAAATGGCGGCGAAACTGGCCGCATCGGCCTCGACGTCTACCGCAAGAATCCCAACATTGTTTATGCGCTCGTCCAGCACGAAAAAGGTGGCATCTACCGCAGCGAAGACAAGGGCGAAACCTGGCACAAGATGAGCGACACTAATCCCCGTCCCTCCTACTACAGCCAGGTTCGCATCGATCCCAACAACGACCTCCGCATCTGGGTGCTCGGCGCCGCCATGTATTTTTCCGAAGACGGCGGTAAAACTTTCTCCACACGCCGCGTGCAGAAAATTCATGGCGACTTCCACGCGCTTTGGATTGATCCAGCCGATTCGAATCACATTATCACCGGCAGCGACGGCGGCATCCACTGGAGCTACGACAACGGCAAGACTTGGGACTTCCTGAACACCATCGCCATCGGCCAGTTTTACGAAATTGGCCTCGACAACGAAAAGCCTTATCACGTCTGTGGAGGCTTGCAGGACAACGGCAGTTGGTGCGGCCCCAGCCAGACTCTCACCGGCGACGGCATCGTGAACGACGATTGGACGCTCATCCACGGGGGCGACGGGTTCTACGCGCAAATCGACAACGTCGACCCCAATATCGTCTACACCGAATCGCAGGACGGCTATCTTGCCCGCCGCAATCTGCGCACGGGCCAGGAGCGCTCCATCAAGCCCGAAGCGAAATACGGCGAGCCCCACTACCGTTTCCAGTGGAACTCGCCTGTCGCCGTCTCCGTCCACGATCACAAGATCATCTATTACGGCGGCAACTATTTCTTCAAATCCGCCGACCAGGGCGACACCTGGGTTCGTCTTGGCAACGATCTAACCTCCGGCATAGACCGCAACAAGCTGCAAATCTTCGGCAAGACTCCCGACAAGAAAACTCTTTCGCGCCACGACGGCGTCGAGGAATATCCGACCATCACCACCATCAGCGAATCGCCGCTTACCCTGAATGTCCTCTGGGCCGGCACCGACGACGGCAACGTTCAAGTCACTCGCGACGGCGGCAAAACCTGGACCAATGTCGCCGGCAAAGTTCCGGGCGTTCCCAAGGGCACTTACGTCTCTCGCGTAGTCGCCTCAAAAACTTCCGAAGGTGCCGCATTCGTCACCTTCGACGGCCATCGCACCGACGATTACAGCATCTACATCTTCGCCACCTCCGACTACGGAGAAACGTGGAAGCCCATTCGCACCGGCATTCCCGATTCCGCCGGCTCCGTGCACGTCGTTCGCGAACACCCGCGTAACACCAGCCTCCTTTTCGCCGGTACCGAATTTGGCCTTTGGCTTTCCTGGGACCGCGGCGCCAACTGGACCGCCTTTAGGAATAATTTCCCCACTGTCCCTGTGGACGATATCGAACTTCAAGCCGCGTATAACGACCTCGTCCTCGCTACACACGGTCGCTCTATTTGGGTTTTCGACGATCTTACTCCGCTCGAAAAAATGGACTCCTCGGTCGTCTCCGGCGATTTCACTTTTTTTCCTCCGCGCAACACCAATGTCTGGTACATCGGCAACCGCCGCTGGAGCGCCGGTCAGAAAATGTTCGTTGCCAAAAACCCCCCGCCCGGCGCCATCCTCAACTACTACCTGAAAACCGCATTACCGCCGGAGCAGCCAAACAGAGAATCGGACAAAGAAAGAGAAACCGAAAAGTCAGAGAAAGCCGCAGCCGCACAGGCCGGTCAAAACGCGCCGAAAAAAGACGAACCGGCGCCGCAGCAGAAAGAAACCGGCGCCGCCGAAAAAGCAAAGCAGCCCATTCAGGCCGCGGCAAAAGGTGAAGAAAAGACCGAAGCTGAAAAATCTGAAGCCGAGAAAAAAGAGGGCAAGGTCAAAATTACTGTCAGCGACAAAGACGGCAAAGTCGTCCGCGAACTCGACGGCCCCGCTGCTGCCGGTATGAATCGCACCAACTGGGATCTCCGCTACAACTCGCCCGCCGAGCCTTCGCCGGAACAGCTCGAAGCCATCGCCGCCGGATACGATTTCGGCCCGCGGGGTCCGTTTGTCGAGCCCGGCGAGTACACCGTCAAAATCAGAGCAGGCGACAAAGAAGCCACGCAAAAAGTCACCGTCGAAGCCGATCCGCGCCTCCCGCTCAGCACCGAAGACCGCGCTGCGCGCCGGGCCGCCATCGGCCAGCTCTACGCCATGGCCAAATCAACCGACAAAGACCGCAAAACAATTCTTGGTATCCAATCGGCCCTCAAGTCCGCCCGAGAGTCCTGGAAAAAAGAAGCCGAAAAGAAAGACGGCCTCAAAATTCCTGCGGACATCGTCAAATCCGCCGACGACCTGCAGAAAAAAGTCGACGATCTCGCGCTCGAATATCAGCGCGAGCAGCAAGGCCTCGGCAATGCCGGTCCGCCGTTTGAATGGAAGCCCGACCCTCTTCCTTCCCAGGTTCAGGATCTCATGCAGGATCTCGACGAATTCGCCGCTGCTCCTGGCGGCCAGCAGAAGGAAAAGCTGGCCGAGCTCACTCCGCTCGTCGCCGACGCTTCCGGCCAAGTAAAGAAAATCTCAGACGAGGACTTGCCCGCTCTAAACAAGAAAATGAATGATGCCGGTATTCCCCACATCGTTCCCGCCACTGTCGAGTCCGGCCGCCGCGGCGGCGCCGACGACGACGATGGCGACCTGTAGCGGCCGCTATCTCTACGGGCGCTTTCTGCGTGCGGGAGCCGTGCTCCCGCATCTCCGTACCAGTTCTTAGTAGCACCGTCTAAAGTCTGTGCAGTCACATCCGCATGCAGGAGCGGTGCTTATTGTGTTGCCACGAACTCCTTCGTATTCGAAGGTTCTTGCCGCGGCGAAACCATTGCACCGCCGGCGCGTCTAAGTCGAAAAATGCGGGTGTGGTTGCGACCAATCGTGTCTCAGGCTTTTCCGCACATGCGCCGCTTGCCTTGACCGCTCGCGA